>JBGCDN010000526.1:0-8081 GCA_045105495.1 Planctomycetaceae bacterium | reverse complement strand
AACAGCATCACGCCACGCTTCGACAGACAGCTTGCGACGTGGAACTCGCCAGAGCAATTTGTTGGCGGGATCTGATTCCACAGCGGGACCAACGTCCGACGAACGTTGGTACGTCTTTGACATAACAATCTGGCGATGCAGCCACTTCAGACTCCAACCGTTCTGCATGAACCGCACGGCCAGATCATCAAGCAACTCCGGGTGCGTCGGACGCTCGCCAAGCTCGCCGAAGTTGCTGGGTGTTCCAACCAGACCGCGCCCGAAATACTCCTTCCAAACCCGGGTCACAATCACACGAGCTGTCAGCGGGTTCTCTCGATCAACAATCGCTTCAGCAAGCTCACGCCGACCGCTGCCCTGTTTGAATGCTCGTCTCGAACCGGGAAACATCACCTGCAAGAACCCGCGCGGAACTGTGTCGCCCTGGTTATCGACCTTTCCCCGAATCATGACCTTCAGATCGCGGGGCTTGCTATCCCTGATGACGTGAACAGTTTCGTCGGGAGCCACTTTGTTGTTCTTTTTCTTGCTGGCTTTCCCAGACGGCTGCGGTTTCTTTCGCAAGGCTTTCAGCGGCCTGTTGAACATATCTGTGCTCGCAAAGACACCGGCGAGTGCGTAGTAATCTTCCGTCGCGATCGGATCGTACTTGTGGTCGTGACATCTGGCACACGCAACGGTCAAACCCTGCAAGCCGCGCGAAACAACATCGACGCGGTCTTCCCATTCCTCGGCCATGACTTCCAGGCTGCCGCGACGATAGTACTTCGGCCCAAGCCCAATGAACCCAAGCGCCGGCAGGTTCTCTTCGCTTTTTGGTTCAATCAAATCCGCCGCGAGTTGCAGTTTCACAAATTCATCGTATGGCATGTCGCTGTTCAGCGCATCGATCACCCAGTCGCGAAAGATGTACGCGTTCGGATAGAACAACGCTTTGTTGTTGCCAACAATGTGAGCCTGATCTTCAGCGAACCGAGCTACATCTAACCACAACCGAGCCCACCGTTGACCGTACGCTTTCGACGCCAGCAAGCGATCAACAGTTTCTTCGATGGACGCTCCAGCGACGAAAGCATCGACTTCTGCCGACGACGGTGGTAGCCCCTGCAGATCGAACGACAGACGACGAAACAACGTCCGTCGATCTGCCTCTGAGTTCGGTGCCAACTTCGCGCTAGCCAATCGCCGTTCGACAAGTAAGTCAATCCGCTCGGAACCAACGACGTCGTCACCAATCGACCTCGCTTTTTGTGGAGGCTGGAACGCCCAGAACTTTCGCCCGGCTTCGAAGTCAACTCCAGCCGCTTCCATCTTCTCTGCCGAACGAACACGTGGGTCATGCGCGCCGTTGTTGATCCACTTTCGAAAATCGTCAATTACGTCCTTCGAGAGCTTGCCACTCGGCGGCATCTCAAACGAATCGTATTCCAAAGCCGATAGCAGCAAGCTTTCGCCCGGCTTACGTGGCACAACACCCGGCCCTGATTGTCCACCCGCGCGAGTCAGTTCGGCCGTGTCGAGCCGCAGACCACCCTTCAACGATTTGCTGTCAGCCGAATGACACTGATAGCAATGTTCAACGAGGACGGGTCGGATCTTCTTCTCGAAGAAGTCGGGCTTTTCGTCTGCTCTTGTTGTGCTGACAAACGACAGAACGCAGCAAATGAAAACATATTTGCGCGGCATTAAGTTGTACCTGGTGGGCACCATGCGGTGGGTAACGTCGGAAAGTCCGGGTGGGCCTGTATCTTATCGGCAGAATGGCCACGACTAAAGCAGAATGCGTTTCGCGCATGGAAAAGCCCGGCTCGAATGGATCGAACCGGGCAAATTTTCATTTCAAAGTTCGTCCACGAACTCTATTTCGCTGCAACCTCATCGACCGTTTTTCGCTGCTTCAACAGCCACCTATAGAACTCGACGCTCTCATACATGTCAGTCCATGCATCATGGCCGTCTGCTCGCGGAGAAGAGAACACATACCGGTGGTCCAGATAGTTGGTTCCCGATGCGTTTGGTTTCTTGATATGGAAGAACTCAAACTCGCCGACTTGCTCGAGCTTGGTTGAGGCTTTCAAGATCTCCGAGTGAGGGAACCGGTCGCCTGTATTCTGCGCGATCCAGATAGCGGGTTTTGAAACAGCGGCGTAGTCGGTGATATTTTCAGGACTGCTGGCGATTGGGCTGATGGCTGCAAACGTGTCAGGCATTTGCGAGGCCAGACCCCATGTTCCGTGACCACCGCGACTTAGCCCGGTGAGATAGATGCGGTTCGCGTCGCCTTTGTATTTGGTCATCACCGTATCAAGGATGCTCTGCACAACTTTAGGATGATCGTGATAGTCGCCACCCTTGATATGCGGTGCAACGACAATGAACGAATCGAGAAGCAGCTTATTCCGTTCGATGGACAGGTCATGCTCGTCGCGAACCAGCCGAGTAAGGCCCCAGTCGTTGATACAGCGAATGTCACCGCCGACAGAGAATCCGCCGCTGAGATAGACGAGGACGGCAAACTTACCGTCGTGCTTGTCGTGTGACTCCGGCAGGTACAACGTGTAGCCATCAATGTTGCTTTCGTTGGCATCCAACTTCACTGAGATCTGAGCACCCGGACGTGGTGAACCAGTGGTCTTTGCGAGTGCCGCTGCAGAGGCGGCCTTTGCCTTAGCTGAGCCGCCGCTGCCTCCCAGACCGCTACCACCGAGGCTCTTCTTCAGTTCTTCAGGCTTCAGGACATTCAGTGCAATGTTGCCCGTTGATGAACTCACTGTCAGCACTTTGCCACCATTGTTAAGCTTGGTGACTGCCCTTGCAGGCCCTCCATCGGTGCCAGGTGTCACACTGACTTCGCCGGGAGTGGTGCCTGCATCGAAGTTACCTATTGTTTCGATGTTCGCCGCAACTGTCTCGCTAATGTTCAATCGCACGTTCCCTGCGTTTGCGCTGAAGTCGGCGTCGTGGGTCGGTGCCTTCGAACAGTTGAACATCACATTTCCGTGCTCCGCGTGAGCTCTCGTCTTGCCTGCGATCTCGTTGACCACAATGTTGCCGCCCGACGCGTGTGCGTAGACGTCACCGGTCGTTTCGTCGAGGAAGATGTTGCCACCGGACGCTCGGATGTAGCCGCTTTCCTGGAACCCCGTCAGCACGAGGTTGCCATGAGTCGTCATCATATCGACCTCGCCTTTGCAGTCTCGAGCGACCGCCTTCCCACCGGACGTTCTGACTTTGACCGGACCGTCGATTCCGGCAAAATTCAGTCTGCCCTGATGCGATTCGGCAATCAGTTTACCTTTGACGTTAGCAATCGCCACGGTTCCGGTCTCCGTCTGCACTACGACACTTCCATCGCAGCCTTGCGACGCATTGATATCACCCTTCACAGTTATGAGGTTTAGGTCACCGTGCGTAGGACCAACGTTGATGTCACCCCTATTTGCTTCGGCTGTGACGTTGGTGTCGATCTCGCCAAAGGATATGTCGCCTTTGGCCGTTCTTACTTCGATGTCGCTATCTCGCGGAAGCGAAATCGTAATCAGCACTTTTCGAAGCTTCGTCTGGGCTGCAATGCCTTTCGTTGTCAGCCTGCCATTGTTGGCGATGACCTTGCCGTGCTTCATCACGATACCAGTTTCGTCTGCACCTGGTTCTGGCTGTCGCCGTTGGAACCTGGCCTGCAAGTGCAGATGCTTCTCGTCTTGGTCGGTGAATAGCGAGTGGTACGTTTTGAGGAATTGGTCAGCCTGCTTCTGTGTGTCGGCCAATACCCGACGCATGACGGTCATTGTGACGACGTCTGCTTCTGTGTGTCTTACAACGACGTCCGCGATATCAGCATCCACAATGACCTTTCCGCCTTTATTCTTACCGGCGAAGAGTTCTTTCTGAACCTTCTGATCGAACTCTATAACTGCGTTCTTATTCCACTCGTCTTTGTTTCTAGACCATGTGATTCCCCCCGGCGGAAGGCCTGCTGTCATGCAAGGTATTTCAAGTATGCGTTCGGGTGGAGCTTCGGGCTGGGCTGCAGTGCCGGTCTTTTTCTTGTCGTCCGGATCGCTGGCGGTCGATTGCTCAAACGGTGCGAACAAACCTGCGACGAAGTTGTTGCCGTCTGCGAACTGTTTGGGTAGGAAGAATGCCGCGACAACGGCCATGGCTGCAACCGCAAGCCCTATCGCGAGCTTCCAACGCAGTGGTGATGCAACAGTCGCTTGATCAGTCCAGTCACGCTCTGGCTTCGGTGCAGTCGTTGGACTTTGGGCGTACGCTAACTCGGTTGAGAGGATCGTGGTGACCTCCTTAGCCGATTGGAACCGATCTTCGGCTTGCTTCTCCATTAGCTTGTCGATGAACGAAACCAGCCATTCGTCGATCTTCGGATTGATCTCTCGGATCGCTCGAGGTTCTTCGTTGCAGACGCGATGGATGACGCCGAACACCGTCTCCGCCCGAAATGGCGGGCGAGCCGTGCAAGCCGCGTACATCAAACTGCCAAGGCTGAACAGGTCGGAACGCGGGTCGACACGCTCACCCTTCGCTTGTTCCGGCGACATATATTGTGGCGTGCCAGCGATGGTGCCGCTACGTGTCATCGATGCATCGTCAGCGACGCGAGCCAACCCAAAGTCCGTCACCATCGCGCGATCGACGGTGTTTTCGAGCAGGACGTTTGCCGGGTTGACATCGCGGTGAACAATTCCCTGAGCGTGCGCGGCTTCGAGTGCTTTTGAAACCTGCAGACCAATACGAGTGACTTCGCACGTGTCGAGTGGTCCGTCGTTTTGCATCCGCTGGAGTAGTGAAACACCCGGGATGTACTTCATCACGATGTAGGGCAGATTGCGGAACTCACTGACCGCGTAGATCGGAACGACATGGTCATGCGCTACCGCCGCAACAGCTCGGCCTTCCCTTTCGAACCGCTTTCGAGCCGCCCCGTTCGACGAGAACAACGGCGACATGACTTTGATCGCGACGAACCGGTTCAAGGCTGGTTCCAACGCTTTGAGCACAATACCCGTGCTGCCCTGACCGATGATACCGCACACTTCGTACGTGCCCAGTCGTCCGATCATTCTCGGATCGTCCGTCGGCGCGAGGTATCCGATGAGCCGGGTGATGCGCTCATCCTGGTCGTTTCCCTCGTCGTCATCCGAGATCCACGTAACGTGATCGCGGAGTCCATCCCAAATGGATTTGTCTCCGGCGAGCTTTTCCATCGCCTGCTGACAGTCGGGGCACGAACTAATGTGCTGTTGCACTTCGGTTTCTTCGGGTTCGCTAAGTTCCTCGTTCAAATAGCGTTCGAGATGAACGCGATTTGAACAGGTTTGGTTTTGAGATTTGGACATCGGTTTTGCTCCGGTTTGAGTTTTGGACATCCACCACTTGTGAGCCGAGGGCCGTAAGGCCCCTGGCCGGATTCCTCCCAACGGTTCGAGCTGAGTGTACAACGTGTCGATGTAAGCCGAATCAGACTCGGGGAACTCTTGAGTGTCCCGGCCCGAGGCCTTACGGCCTGCGGCTCACATGTCATCGAATTCACCGCTCAACTCGTCAATCTTTGAACGAATCCGCGCAACGACTCGGCACTTGGCCGTGTAAACGCTGCCGATCGGAACTCCCAACGTGGTGGCAACTTGCTCCGCCTTCTGGCCATCGATGGCCGTCATGCGGAACGATTTCCAGGTGACATCACGCACCTCGCGCTTCACCTGTTTTGATGCCCAGTCAAACAACGACTTGCGATACTCTTCGTCGAAATCGCCGTGCTGATCTTCGCTGCCATCCGGCAATTGCGACAAGAACTCAGCCACCTGCGAATCACCACTCGCCGTCGCCCTTCGAGCCCGTCGGTTGATCTCATCGACAGAAATATTCCGCGCGACTCGAAACAACCAGGCTCGAAAACTGCCCTTCGATGTATCTCGATCCCAGGTGGGGAGTCGCTTGTGAACCGCCGCAAGAACATCCTGCGTCGCATCACAAGCGTCCGCATCCTGAAGCCCACGAGCCCGACAATATCGGTACAGCGCGTTCTCATAGACGTTGAGGAACTCGCTCCACGCCTCGTCGCTGCGTTTTCCGAGCTGCAGCAGCAGACTTTGTCGAGTTTGTGGAAGATCGGTCATGGCACCCAAAAGCAGAGTTTGACAGGGTGATTGTAACTCCGATCCAGTCAGAGTTTCTTACACGAGGATCGCAAGAACTTGGCCGCGTTGCTGTGTCGTGTGAGGAATGTGTGCGTGGCTAATCACTAACGCACCTTGCCGGGTCAGCTGTTGGACAAAATGTAGCCCGAATCGTCCCAGTTCGGTTGTCTGATGAACTCGCTCAGGTGTTCCCACAGACCGTCGCCGTACGCTTGCTGCGTATCGACGAACAGTTCCTTCTGTGCTTCTTGAATCTGCTTTCGGCCCCGGCGCCCGACCGGCCCGTGTGGGTGCAACAGCACCTGGCCATCACGCCAAAAGCTGAAATCCGATTCGTCGCTGACGAACTCGTAGAAGGCATCGCCAAATCGTGCTGAAGCCTGCCGCGCGATTTCGACAAAGTTGAACCGGCAGTCGGACGAATACAACGCGTAGAGTTTGTGCGAAACAATTACCAATCGAGATGGCACGGGAGTCTCGACCTCGATGAAGAAGTCACCCGCCTGGTCATCGTCGCCTGCTTCGAACAGGACCGTCTGGCCGTCCTTTGCACTTTGTTCCATTGCAGCCTTCTCGTCACCGTTTACGGACTTGAACCTTGGCGATCATTCTGGTTCTTTCTCTCATCGGCTGCTAGAGAAGAGATCGTAGAACCATTTCCAAGTCGTTCTTTGCGAGGAGTTTTTTCCACTTGCAGATGTCGTCTTTGGATGGATGAAGCACTCGTGTATTCTGGACGTGGTCTGAGCAGTGGGGCTAAAGCAATGAATCGTGGATGCAAGATCGGGTTGCTTTTGTTCGCCAGCGTAGCGGCAGTGCTTGGCTATTGTGCTTGGTGGGGGCTGAGTTTTCTCGAAGGCACGGTCAAGCCGCGATATGCCGTGGAATGGACGACACTGTTCATTGTTGAGCATCTCGAGGAGAACAATGGTCGCTGGCCAATCAGCTGGAGCGATCTCAGAGATGACTTCGATAGTAGAGAAGTCAGTTCGTATGCGTCGGACTTTGATGAACTGCAAACGCTGGTCGAGGTGCGATGGGACATTCAGCTTCCCAAAGACCGCGAGCTGTTTGATGATGAATCGATTCAGATCGTGCGAATTCCAGAATCGAATCAGTTTAAGAGTTCACTCGAACCGAGTGTCATTCAGTGGAATCGAGAGCTGAGAGGCTACGTGATTGGAAAGCCATCAAATTGGTTGCAGAGCGAGCTTCGGGACCGGAGGAGAAGGGACAAAGCGGTTCGACAGCAACGCGATTCAGAATGAGAATCCGCTAACTACCGTAGTTGTCAGGACGCAGACGATCAGCTGACAAATGGCAGTACTCCACCACGTCCTCGCAGCAGCCATCGGTTCGAATTGCCTGAAGGAAGCCGCCGCGGCCCAGAGGAACATGGGCGTCAATAGGACCCAGAGCCTTGCGGCTTCGCCCATGTTCTTTCCGGAAAGCCACAGCAGGCTCCAAACGACCATCACAGCCAGCGGCGTCACGTATCGCGAGAATTGTGAACGGTCACGGACGATCGAGGCCACACCAGCAACTGTGAGAACAAGCAACGGGCTGCCGAGCGTCAGAGTCAACTCGAGCGGGTTTGCAAGAATCCATTTCGTGTAGGTGCGGTCAAACTGCTGATAGAAGCCAGCGTGGTTCTGGTAGTTCAGAATCCATGCGTTCCAAAGGTTGATGTCCGACCACAGATAGACTGCGATCGTGGTGACAGCGAAGGCGGCGATCACGCCTACGATGCTCTTGAGTGCCTGTGTTGGACCTGGGAAGTCGGTTCTCAATCGGAGACCCGCATGAACGGCGGCAATGACGGCGATCGGAAGCATGGCCAGCGACAGCATCATGCCCAGCCAGAACACAAGCCCCGCTATGCCTGCTCGGAATATGGAACCCTTCTCCCACGATGAGAGAATC
>JBGCDN010000525.1:0-6784 GCA_045105495.1 Planctomycetaceae bacterium | reverse complement strand
GCCATCAAGGGATGTAGCACCCGACTGCCTTTACGCGCTTTGCTGGAATCGTTTCCCCTTTAAGGACAGCATCCACTGCATCTCGGAGATTGTGTTCCGTCGGCTCTGGGCGATTCTTGCCGAAGTCCACGTACCAGTTATCGATACGCCCGCAGTAAACGAGCTGATTCGCTGAATCGAACACTGCGGCTTCAGGTGTCACCGTAGCTCGAACCCGTTTGACCAACGCATGTTCGACATCACGCAGAGCTTCACATTCAAAGCGATAATCCGACAGGTGCTGCCGGATCTCATCAACAGTGTCGCCAGCATTGGGGTACACGAGATTGAACAAGACACCCTGCTCTTTCAGCTTGTCGGCCAGTCGCTGCAGTTTCGGTGCGTAGCGATTCGCGATTGGACAATCAGTCGTGATGAAAACGAAAACCCGACAGCGACACTCTTGAGCAAACGGATCAACCGCCGACCCGTCGAGGCCCACGACATAAAGCTCGGACGATTCAGAAGAGCCTTCAGGCTGTTCAAGCTGTTGCGGAGTATCGGTCGTCGGCTCAGCTTGTGGATCCGCGGGGCGACACCCGAATAGAGAACCCGCCAACAGCAAGCTGCAGCTCACGACAATCAACGTGTTTCGTTTTTGGAAACCTGTCATTACTTCTGCCGTGAACGGAGCCGAATCTTGAGATCAATTGCCTGCTGCGACGTTGGCTGCAGTTTAAGCACGTAGTTCGCACAACTCAGAGCTGTCTCCGAATCGCCCGTTTCTTCACTGGCCAACGCTAGTTGCAACCACGCTTCGGCATCGTTTGTCGTCACGCGCAGATACTTCTTCAACAATGGAATCGCGTCTGGAAACCGCTTTTGCCTCACACGAATAAAGCCAAGGGCTCGCTCTGCATTCGTATTTTCACCGGACTTGAGGATGCGTTCCAATCGAAGACCGGCTGCATCGAGCTTGCCCTCATCCAAATCAACCAACGCCATCTCGACTTTGGCCGGAACCAATTTTGGATCCAGTTTGAGCGCAGTCGCAAGACGTTTTCTGGCCTCGCCGTACTTCTTTTGCACTCGGAGGATCTTTGCGTAAGTCGTCAGCGACTTAGCTGTTGGACGAACATCGGCAAGAAACTGGGTTTCCCGAACCAGCCACGATGCTTCACGTCGCATGACCGCGTCATTCAGGACTGGTCTTTCTTCGGCGTGAACCGGCACCATCTGGAACCACAAGTCGCCCATCTCGTCGTCTGTTTCTGAACCCTGCAGCACACGTTTCGGAGGCGAGTGCGGATTCCGCACGTTCGCTGATGAGTTGTCGTACACGAACTTCATGTCAATTACGGAACCACGCGGCAGTCGAATCGGTTCAGCGAATTGATACTCGTCCTGCCAGTTGAAATCCCACTCGTCAATTTTTAACAAGCAGACCTCGCGTCCATCGGGAGTTTTTGCGAACGCGTTCATTGTCTTGCCTAACAAGTGGGCGTGCGGGTAGACGTTTAGAAGGTCAACATCCACGGGAACCTGAAAGCGTTCGGCATGCTTGTAGTTGGCTTCCCCCGCTGGGATGTCTATGGTTGACGGTCCAAGACGGATGATGACGGGCAGGTTTGTCGGTGGTTTGTCTGCGTAGTAGAAGGCAAGCTCGCACTTCACCGGTTCAGGCTTCCCGGTTGGAATCATGTGCAGTTCGATAATCAAATCGAGCCCCGGCTGTAGAGGCCACGCATGTTTTTCTTCCCGCAGGACGGGCTGTTTGCCTGGAGTCCATCCCAGCCAGTGGCCGTCGGGATCACGACCAGAACCGGTTCCCATCCCAACTGCCAACCCAGGTTCCGGGTCTGCTTCATCCAACTTGCGTGACTGATCGGTCGCGTCGAAAAGGAACCTGGCGTGATGCACGATGCGAGGATTCGTTGTGCGAAATTCGAATCCGCGAATGTACTTCAACTTCTTGTTCGGCATCCCGACTACGAAATGGCGAAACACGTTGTCCCCTTCCGGCGGAAGCGTGTACTCCTTCTCCATTGCAACCACGATATCCGGTTCACCCAATTGCCAGTCCGAACTGAAGTGCGGCACAGGGGGTAACTGCGAGGGATTTCCTTCCACGCAACCTTGTTCAACCCACCGCGCGAGTGTCTGGATTTGGGATTTGGAAAGTCGCCGAGCGTTCTTGAAGTGAGTCGCTTCTGCGTCCGGAAGAAACGGCGGCATGTATCGCGAACTGGTCACTTCAACCAATTGCTGTGCCCGCTTGCTGACGTCCGCGTAGGAGATCAGGGAAAACGGAGCCACCTGTCCCGGGCGATGACACGCAACACATTCATCAAACACAATCGGCGCGATGTGCTTTGAGAACGTTGGCTTACCGGGAACCGGCTGCGAAGCAGTTTCGACAGAATCTGGTGTCGTGCTGCGATCGGGCCGACCTTCAGTTCGAAGCCAAAGCCATCCGCATAGAAGCAGAATGCCAACCCCGAGAACGGCGACTGCTGACTTCACAGCTACTTTGCCGCCCGTTCGGCTTCGGCATAAAGGACAGCCAATGGAACCAGCAACGACTCCAGTTCTTGATAGTAGTCGTCTTCACGGTACTCACTGCGGTTCTCACGCAGCTTCAAAACGGCCATTTCCAATTCGTCGCGTTCAGCAATTAACTTTGCCGGCATCGCGCGTTCGAATTCACCTCGAACCAAATGCCATTGATTTGCTCGCAGCCCGTCCAACTGTTCGTTTTTCGTTTTTCGAACCGGGCGTATGCCGACGAATGCATCGTAGCGCGTGCCCCGTTCGTCTCCGTTGTCATCGATTAGTGCATGTTCTGTCGCGAGACGTCCATTCTCTGAGTAGAAGTCCTGAGTCCGTCGGGCCGCAATTAGCCATGCCTCAAGCAACGATGTCTGACCATCCTTATCGAGATCGACCGTTTTATCTCCAATCACTTCTGACATGAACTGGCCGAATCGAGCATAGTTCTGTTCTGCACCACTCTTCGTTGCTGTGACAACAACGCGGTTCTTTCCTGATAGCTGATTAATAAACGGCGCGCTCGACGATGCGCAGTTGATGATGGCAGCGGGCTGATCTTTGTGTATCCATTCGGATAATTCGTCCGCCGAAACATCCGGACCGACAAGATTGAACCTGGCAGTTCGCTGGTCGAAGGTTCCGTGTCCAATGAGAACCATCCACAACCGCGAGTTCGGCGACGTCGATTGAAGCGTTGTCTGCAGAATCTCTCGACTAGGCTTCGTGCCCGAACCATCGATCCGAACAACATTGGCCCCGCCCGCTTTTCCTGCAGCCACCCATCGATCGGCCCATTCGCGAAAACTGGTTCCAAAAGCTTCCGTTCCAGGAGCACCTACAACCACGACCAGCGTTTGCGGCGCTGCTTCGGGTTTTGCGTTTTCCTGCACGGCGGCATTTGACCCAGACAGCATCGCAACAGCAATTCCAACAGACAGCATTATGGCAACCCCTTCAAACGTCTCATGCCCCACTCGCCTACCAGGCAGCCGATTGCCAGTAAGAACACCCAGCTCTGATGCCAAAGTGGCCACGTCCACTTCTCTGTGACCGGTACCTTCTTCGTCGGAAGTTCGCGAACGAATTCATCGAGTCCATCCAGCGAAACAACCTCGCCACCAGTTTGGGTCGCAAGTTCCTGCATCAAGTCCATGTTGGGTGCAACGGATTTGAACTCCTGACGAGCCAGATCGCTGACCCAGCCGGCCTGCACAATCCCAAGGTCTTCGCCGTCTGGCCCGACTGAAACAATCGCTGCCCGAAATGCTCCGCTGTCCGTTGCGATGTAGGGAGCTTCGTACAGTCCCGCCTCGGCGCCTGCTTCTGCTTCCAGCGGTATCTTTTTCCCACTGGGTGTTGTGATCTCTATTTTGACCACGGCGTTCTCGATCGGTTCGTACTGCTTATCGAGAACTCGAACAGACAAGGTCATTGCAGTCGGCGCGATCTCCGGGGTTGGGTCGATGGTGCAATTCACGCGTTGAGGAACATCGACCACCAGCCAACGCAACACCTGTCGCCAGAGCTTTGCCTGGTCACTCTCATCGGTCGTTTCCTGCCGACCGACCGGTTTATCTTCTCGTAGACGCCATCGCCACAAGTCACCAATTGTGATGGCTGCCGTTTTGCCTTTCCCGAAGCTCTGTGTAACAACCGCGGGTATCTGCTGATCCGCCGCACGGACGCTTGCCAGAACCATCGCACCGGGTTTGATTGTGGCGACGCGGTTGACCGTACGGAACTTTGGCAACTCACTTAGTCGACGTTTCTCTTCGTCCCAATTTTCTCGAAGACGCATCCACGGCTGCAATCGACCCTCACGAGTCAGGTCCATGCTGAAGTCTGCATCGTCAGGAATATCAAGCGGCCGATCGAGATACACGGGCAGCATTCGCCCGACTGGCGTTCGATCGTAACCGCCATTGCGAAACGATTCCTGCCCACCCAACATCAGCAACCCACCGCCGCGTTGCGAGACATATTGATCCAGCAAATCCTGTTGGTCGGCTGTGAAAAATTTGGCTTCGATATCATCAAGAATCACAGCATCGAACGAAAATAAGTCTTCGGCTGACTTTGGAAATCCGTCAACCAGATTTGGTTCATCCTGCTGATTTAGGCCCGATGGTCCTTCGGTCCGGAAGACTCGAACAACTGGCTGGTCGTATTCTTCGGTCGTTTCATCATCTTCGTCTTTGAAGCCTCGAAACAGCGAATTCGTTTTCTCACCCGCACCGCCTCGGAAGTCGAACTTTGCTTCACGTTTTGCGATACGAATCATCCCAACGAGAAATAGCTGGTCGTCACCTTCGATCGCCCGACGAAGGAATTTGTATTCCCAGTTCGGCCGTCCGGAAACGTAAAGAATTCGTCGCTTACGGTGGTCGCGATTAATGCAAATGAGCTGTTCGTTGTTATCGAACGTGGCTTCTTTCTGGTCAGAAGCGTCGTCGCCAGTGGCTTGCAGTTTATAGAAGGCGACACCCGGCTTTGTGGGCCTTAGTTCGAACCGAAAACCAAACGTATCTTCATCATCACCACCAGCTGATTGAGACTTTGACGCGACGACCTCGTCTTTCTCATCAAGCAGATCGGCTTTAACCGGACCATGGTTGGGTGTCACCGATCGAGCGGCTGCCGTGATTGTGATCGGCGCATCTTCGAAAGGAGTCTCTCGAACTGCCACGCTGTCGACTCGAAGGTCACGCAAACCGCTGGGGTCACCAACGACCACCGGATAGATCGGCGGCAGATCTTTCGTAGCAAGCCGACCGTCGGCAAGGTCTGTCAAATTTCCATCCGAAACCACCAGGACGCCTGCCAGGGATCTGTCTTTGTACCGCTCAGCAATGGACTGCATCGCTGTGTTCAGCGCGGACGCGCTGCCGTCGAATTCCAGTGTGTCATAATCTGTTACGCGGGTGAGTCGAGAATCGACAACGTAACGGCGAACATCAAAGTCCTGCTGCAATCGCACGTGCCATGCATCCGGCGAGATCGAATCTTCCTTCAGTGCAGCCACAATCTGGTCGCCACGGCTTTGAGTCGCTCCATCGTCTCTCATCGACAAGCTGCGACTTTTATCCACCAGGATTACAAACTGATTGGCTCCCGGCCGCGCACGCGTGCTACTCCAGAGCGGTTCCAGCAAGCATGCAGCCAGAAGCAGCAGGCCAATCGTCTTTAGAATCGCCGGCAGCCCGAAACCGGCTTTGGCTCGAACGTAACTGTAAATCACCAGCGCGATAGCCATCGCTCCGATGATACACACCGGCAACAGCCATCCTTCATCACCAAGAACCAGAGTCGCCAGCATTACTCGTTCGCTCCGGATTTGGATTCATCGGTCGAACGAGGTCGATTTGAAGCTCGTGGCATGGGGCGATTTTCAGTGCGCCCGAGTCGTTCGTAATAACGTCGAACCATGTCGGCGTACTTGTTTGGAACCGGGTCGCGGTCGATTGGAACCAACGAGTCCGTTGATTCTCGTTTGGCAATCTCTTCGGCCAACCGCTGCTGTAGTTCTCGCATCGGCATCATGATGTCTTCTCGAACCACTTCCCACTTCGGTTCTTTCGAATGTCGTTTCAGATCGATCCGAACGGATCGCGCGCGGTCGCGGATTCGAGCGACGTCGGAACGCATTTCCGGATCGTCCAGCATCTCCTCAATATCCCGCAGGCCATCAGTCCATTGTCGATATCCGTCGCCAGTCAGTGGGTTGTAGCGAGGGTTGCCACCGGCTCCACCATTGGTGTTCTGCCCGAGGTTCCGGAGACCGCGAAGGCCGCCGGGTCGCTGTTGCCCTTGCTGCGGCTCGCCATCCCGTGGTTGACCTTGCTGATCGCGTTGGCCGCCCTGGCCCTGTTGACCCGGTTGCTGACCACGACGCTGTTCGCCATTGGGCCGCTGGCCGTTTTGGGGTTGCTGGCCGTCGCGTTGTTGCTGGTTCTCGTTCTCCTGTTGTTGCTGCCCGTTCCCCTGTCCTGGGCGATTGCCCTGCTGCTGGCCTTCTCTCTGTGGGTCACCATTTTGTGGCTGTTGTTGGCCTGACGACTGCCCTTCCCGCTGCTGCTGCGATTCACGCCGTTCACCTTGCTGACCTTGGCCGTTTCGTTGACCCTGCTGCCCCTCACGTTGCTGGCCTTCCCGCGGTTCGCCTTCTTGTTGTTCTCCGCTTTCCTGCTGACCCGGCCGGCGATTTTGATTCTCGCCGTCGCGTTCTTGACGATCGCCCCTTTGGCCCTCTCGATTT
>JBGCDN010000524.1:0-4287 GCA_045105495.1 Planctomycetaceae bacterium | reverse complement strand
TGCAAAAATACGGAACGGTACAACTTGAAAGAGCCCCGGCATCGAGTCCGCTGTTGGTTGTTGTAGAATGCTGTGGTCATTCACTACGTCGAGGACTTTCAAGTGATTCGATCAGTTTTACTCGCTGCGTTCGTGTTCTCTGTTACTGCTTCGGCAGTGCTTGCTCAATCGGTTGGAGACACTGCCAGCAACTGGCACCAATGGCGTGGCCCTGATGCAACCGGTTCTTCACTCACTGCAAAGCCGCCGGTGCGCTGGAGCGAAACTGAGAACGTTCAATGGAAGGTGAAGATCGATGGGAATGGAAGCTCGGTTCCGATTGTCTGGGGCGAGAAGGTCTTCCTGTTAACGGCGATCAATACGAAGAAGGTTGATCCGTCACTGCCGAAGCCGGAAGACCAGCCAAAGCGAATCTTTGGAGTCAAAGATCCGAATACGTCTTACCAATACGTTGTCATCTGCCTGAACCGGAACACGGGCGACGAATTGTGGCGTGACGTTGCGGTTGAGAAAATTCCGAACGAAGGCGTGCATCGCGACAACGATTTCGCGTCTGCATCACCAACAACCGATGGCGAGCGGCTGTATTGCTGGTTCGGTTCTGCCGGCCTGTTTTGCTACGACCTCAGCGGCAAGCGGCTTTGGGCGAAGCAGCTTGGTGAAGTGAAGATGGGGGCTCGTCTTGGCGAGGGATGTTCTCCGGTTCTCCACGATGGGAAGTTGGTCATCGTTCGCGATTGCCAGCAGCAGTCTTACATCGTTGTGCTGGATGCGAAAACAGGCGATGAGATTTGGAGAAAGAACCGCGACGAAGGCAACGGCTGGGCGACTCCCCGCGTCATTTCGCACAGCGGCAAGACTCAAGTGGTCATGCCGGGCACAAAGGCAATTCGCAGCTACGATTTAGCCAACGGTGATCTCATCTGGCAGTGCAGCGGATTAACCAGCAACTGTATTCCATGTCCGGTCGTGCAGGGTGATGTTGTCTATTGCATGACCGGCTACGAAGGACACAAGCTGATGGCGCTGCCGCTGTCTGCGAAAGGCGATATTACTGGTTCCGAGCAGATCCTGTGGACACGGGATAAGGGAACGCCGTACGTGTCTTCGCCGGTTCTGTTTGAAGGTCATCTTTACTTCAACAAGTTCTGGCACAACATTCTGACGAGTGTTGATGTCGGTTCAGGCAAAGAGGTGCTCGGTCCGACTCGGCTTCCGACGACCGATATCTATGCCTCGCCGGTGGCTGCGAACGGGCATGTTTACTTTGTCGATCGGACGGGAAAGACGGTTGTGCTAAACCACTCGGACAAGCTTGAGGTCATCGCGAAGAACCAGTTGGACGACCGAGTTGATGCGTCCCCAGCGCTCGCTGGCAATCAACTGTTCATCCGAGGAACCAAGCATCTTTATTGCCTCTCGGACGAGAGCCGAGAGTAGGTCAAATGGTGTTGGCTACCGCATCGTGACGGCGTTTAGATCTTTGCGATCTGGTCCTTGCAGTGTCATGAGGAACGCAAGTACGCGTCGCCGGCTGGCCACATCAAGTCGTTGATACTGTATCACGGATGTGGATGCTTCCCCGCCATGCATCATGATTGCATCGTGCAACGTGGGGGCTCGTCCGTCGTGCAGGTACGGCGCGGAAACGGCAACGCCCCAAAGTGGTGGCGTCTTCCACTCTTGTTTCGCCAGTTGTGGAATGGGTGTCAGTGGTCCATTAAGTGAGCCGCCTCCGTAATACGCCGGTGGCGTTGGGCCGTCCGGCATCGCTTCCGGTGCCGCTGCGCTGTCGGCGAGGGCTCGTCCCATATCGTGAAGCAGTAGGTCAGAGTAGAGCCCTTCAACTTCTCCGAGGTCTTTGACATGACAGGCTGTGCAACCAATGGACGTGAAAATCGATTCGCCGTTTTGAATCATGTTTCTCTGAAATTGATTTGCAGGAAGAACACGCCGTGGCCTTGGCAGTGCGGCAATGAAGTCGGTAAGGGATTCGTCAACATCCCATGTCCGCCGGATGGCGATGTGCGTGGTTAGCACTTCAGGAACGTCTTCGTGCCGCAATCCTAGTTCGTTGTCGCAGGCGGCCTTCACGAATTGTTGCAGAGTTCTCATCTGACCGCGCCAGCCGAAACGCCCCGCCATTCGTCCGGATATCCAAGGAAACTTCTTCTGCATTGCCAAGCCGTTCTCGCGAATGACCGCGAACGGAATCTTGTCTACCTCGCCAAGTCCGAATAGCGGTGGCGTGTTTCGGCTCGCCAACTCCAGCTCAGCACCGTGGACGCGAATCGTCGCCAATGGGCCTCTTCTTCGTAGTCGTTGTTCGGCCTTCCGCATTTGCGTCACTGCTTTGGAAGCCTCAACGAGCTCATCACACGGCGCGCCTTTGGGACGTTTGATACCCAGCAGGTCAAACCGTTGCTTCATGTACTCCACCTTTTCGGAACGAACGTGCAAGACTGCGGACCGTTGCCCCGCGAAGCCTGCGTCTATCCAAAACGCATGGTTCGTTGATTTCACCAGAGTCAACACATCGACGTTGGCCGTGTTGTCTCCCGCTCCGCCCGGGCCAGCTTCGAAGTGGCAAGCAACGCATGACTTCGCGTTGCTGCGAGGCCCAAGGCCTTCTTTTGCAGTCCAGTTGCGACTGAAGAAGTGGCTACCGCGTTCAACATCACCCGCATGTGCGGACGCGGCAAGCATTGCGCAAAGACAAACAGCGTTTAGAAACCGCATTGTTCAGTCCTGTCGATTCAGAAAAGTCCTTCTTCTTGAAACGCAGGACTGACCAAGTCATCAACCACGATTCGAGAATTCAATCTAATCTGTCGCAGGAAGCCTCTGTCACTACGCGAGAATATCTTTCACGACGTGTGCTTCTTCAACACCGGTGAGTCGCTGATCGAGACCAAGAAATGGGAATGTCAGGCGTTCGTGGTTGATGCCGAGTTGATGCAGAATCGTTG
This sequence comes from Planctomycetaceae bacterium, assembly GCA_045105495.1. Classification (GTDB taxonomy): domain Bacteria; phylum Planctomycetota; class Planctomycetia; order Planctomycetales; family Planctomycetaceae; genus CAYNWT01. The sequence goes on along the minus strand of JBGCDN010000524.1, from coordinate 1,318 downwards.
CGTTCAGATCACGAACATGAACCGGGTTCTCGGCGACGTTGTAGCTAAACTCATCGGTCTTGCCGTGAACGATGCCGCCCTTGATTCCCCCACCCGCCATCCAAGCAGTGAAGCATCGCGGGTGATGGTCTCGACCATAGTTCGTGGCCTGAAGATTGCCCTGACCGTAAGTTGTTCGTCCGAATTCACCGGCAAAGACAACCAGTGTGTCCTTCAGAAGTCCGCGCTGCTTCAGATCAGCAAGCAACGCTGCCGCTGGCTGGTCGACATCGTAGGCCTGGCCCCTAAGCTTTTTGGGTAAGCCAACATGGTGGTCCCAACCACGGTGAAAAAGTTGGATGAACCGAACGTCACGTTCAGCCATCCTTCTCGCCAGCAGGCAGTTGCGTGCAAACGATCCACTCTTGTGAACCTCAGGACCGTAGGCGTCGAGAACGTGTTTCGGCTCGCCGTCGAGGTCCGTGAGTTCCGGAACAGACGCCTGCATCCGAAAGGCCATTTCCTGCTGAGCGATGGTTGTCTGAATCTCCGGATCGCCGACGACCTGAGCGTGCTGCTGATTCAAATCGCTCACGAGATCCAGCATCTTCTTTCGACTGGACCGATCGACGCCGTTTGGGTTGGATAGAAACAAGACCGGATCGCCCGTTGGTTGGAACGCAACCCCCTGGTGCTTCGACGGAAGGAACCCGGAGCCCCATAGCCGGCTGTAAAGGGCTTGGACGTTACCGGTTCCACCTGTCCAAAATGCAGAACTGAGAACCACGAAGTCCGGGAGATTGCGGTTCATTCTCCCCAGTCCATAGCTCAGCCACGCACCGAGGCTCGCCTTGCCGGGGATCTCTGAACCGGTGCAGATCAGCGTCTTTCCGGGATCGTGATTAATGGCGTCGGTGTGCATCGACCGGATGAAGCAAACATCGTCGACGACCTTCGACAGATGCGGCAACAGTTCGCTCATGTAGATGCCATTGGAGCCCTGCCGCGCGAATTTGAACATCGACGGCGCGACAAGCTGCTGGCTGCCTTTGGTCATGGCCGTGACGCGTTGCCCATTGGTGACGCTCTTGGGCAGTGGCTTGCGAAACTGTTTTTGTAGTTCCGGCTTATAGTCAAACAAATCAATCTGACTCGGCGCGCCGGCCATGAAGAGGAAGATGACGCGTTTGGCTTTCGGTGCAAAGTGCGGACCCACCGCGTCAATGCTTTCACCCGCTTGGGCCTGTTGCAAAAGCGAACCGATCGCGGCAGCTCCGAGACCAACGCCGGACTGCTTGAGAAAACGACGGCGTTGTTGCTGGGCGTTGAATTGCTGGAT
>JBGCDN010000523.1:0-3061 GCA_045105495.1 Planctomycetaceae bacterium | reverse complement strand
GGTCATCACGGCCGAGGACCCGGTTGAGTACTACCTGCCAGGCATCAATCAGGTGGAAGTTCGCCACCAGATCGGCTTGGACTTCGCTCTGATTATTCGGGCAATGTTGCGGCAAGCACCGAATATCATTCTGGTCGGCGAGATGCGTGACCATGAGACCGCTTCCATGGGAATCCAGGCCAGCTTAACTGGACACCTGGTATTCAGTACGCTGCATACGAACGATGCGCCCAGTGCCATATCAAGAATGGTGGACATCGGTGTACCTTCCTATATGGTTGCAAGTAGTGTCATCGCTGTGCTGGCACAGCGTTTGGTGCGGACGATTTGCCCCCGCTGCAAGGTTAGGTACAAACCATCCGAAAGCGTGATCGCCGATTCGGGGCTTCCACCGGAGATGGTGAAGCAGGCTGAGTTCTGTCGCGGCAAGGGGTGCCCCTACTGTGGGCGGTCCGGTTACCGGGGTCGAATTGGTATCTACGAATTGATGCTCATCAACACTCGCCTGCGAGAGTTCATGTTCAAGGCAGCACCGACGGCTGAGATCCGGACGGAGGCCATAAAGAACGGTATGTCAACACTTTACGCCGATGGGATGCTGAAAGTGATCCGCGGGATTACGACCTTTGAAGAGGTCTATCGGGTCGCGAAAAAGACCGAGCAAGAAGAGCTCGCGATGCAGCATATCGTTGACGATTTGGACTCGCTGTAGGCCAGATTGGCCTCTGTTTTGCCGTCGTTGGATGCAAGGATTTCGCCCGTTCGAGGCACTTGCTACCTGTCGGCGAGAGCGGTGTTTCGGGCCCAAGTTGGCCATCAACTACCTCCAATGGGATGCAATTCTCACCTCGCACTTATCGGCCGAAAACTCAGCCATCAACCAGACAGTGAGTCAAAGCGAACGCGCGGCTTCGGGGCGCGCACTAAAGTATTTTGACCGAAATTTTTGGCCATTTGTCTGCATCGGGTGATAATGCCTTCAGCCAGGACACGCTTTTGACTGCAAAGCCAAGGGTGACCAGCCGGTTGCAAACGGCTTGTTCTGGTTCCACAGCATCGGATTCATTTGAATCTGCTGGTAACGGACAACAGCGACTCAAGCAGATTGGCGATAGGCGAAAGCCTTCCTTCTGCGTGCGGTCGACATCGCGATAAAACACTTTTCCCCCTTTTCAAACCACTGCGTGCTCCCAATTGGGCAGCGGCTACTTACCGGCAAAACGGTGACCTGATCGACAGTGAAAGCTGTTCAGTGATCTATCGAGCTTGGCAGAGTGCCCCTATCCGTGCCGGCGACGCGACTCAGGAGAGATCTCTTGGCAACGGTTCTGATCGACAAGCTTCTGCAAGCTGCTGTTAAGCAGGGCGTCAGCGATATCCACATTGTTGTGGGTCAGCCGCCTGTGTTTCGACTGCATGGTCGGATGCGGAAGTTGGAGACAAAGACGCTTGACGGCGAAGACGCCATTGGGCTGATGAAAAGTATCACGCCAGAGCGTTGTCAGCGGGAGCTTCAAGAAACCGGAAGTACTGACTTTGGTTTTGCGTTTGGTGACGCGGCACGATTTCGGGTGTCGGTGTTCAAGCAGCGCGGCTTCATTTCGATGGTTCTGCGTCAGATCCCCAATGACAAGTTGACGCCAGAGCAGCTTGGGTTGCCGCCAGAAGTCGTCAAGATGGTTCACCGGCCACGTGGATTGTTCTTGGTCACGGGCCCAACTGGTTCGGGCAAGAGTACGACTTTGGCCAGTCTGATCAATCTGCTGAATGAAACGGTTGACCACCACATCATCACGATCGAAGACCCGATCGAGTTCTATCACGACCACATTGAAAGCACGATCAACCAACGTGAAGTCGGCGTGGACGTGCCTAGTTTCTCGGAAGCGATTCGACGTGCGTTGCGGCAAGACCCGGATGTGATTCTGGTTGGTGAGCTTCGCGACTTGGAAACCATCGAAGCTGCCATTAGTGCTGCTGAAACAGGCCACATCGTGTTTGGCACGCTACACACCAACAGTGCACAGGGCACGGTCAACCGGATTATTGATGCGTTCCCTGGGAACCTGCAGGACCAGATTCGGACGCAATTGGCCAGTACGCTGATCGGCGTGGTGGCTCAAACGCTGCTGCCGCGAATCGGTGGCGGCCGTTGTGCTGCTTACGAAGTGTTGGTGGTCACGCCAGGGATATCGAACCTGATTCGCGAAAACAAAACGTTCCGGATCAACAGTGCGATTCAGACCGGGGCCAAGTTTGGCATGCAGTTGATGGACGACGCTCTGTTCAAACACTGGAAGGCCGAAAACGTCTCGGTGGAAGAAGTCCTTGCAAAGGCGCACCGTCCGGATGACTTGGCCAAGCGAATTGTGACAGCACGCCGCGGCCTGGACGACGAACAGGTGCCGGTTCCAGAAGACGAATAACGCTGACGACGAACGGTGCCGACAGCCTTTCGCACTGCGAAACGCAGCTTACGCACCCTGCTTTTGATTTGAAACTTTCCCGCCCAACTCTTTAACCCTTAGCGAAAACAAAATGGCACCACGTCGCATCGGACAGATCCTGGTTGACCTTGGATTCTTGACTGACGAACAGCTTGAAATCGTGCTTGAAGAGCAGGAGCAGCAGCCCGGTGCGCTGTTGGGGAAAATTGCCGAAAGCATGCAGCTGATCACAGACGAGCAGTTGATTCAGGCGTTGGCCGAGCAGATGTCGATGCAAACGGTGTCGCTGGAAGACGCCAAGCTTTCCGAAGAACTGCTGGAAAAGCTGACCGAGACAATGGCTCAGCTGTATCGCATCGTGCAGATTTCCTACGACGAAGATCGCAACATGCTGACTGTGGCAACGTGCGACCCACAGAACTTAACGATCCAAGATGAGCTGCGTACGTTCTTGGGCATGGAAATCAGCATGGTTGTCGCGACAGAACGCGATATCTTGCAGACGCTAAAGCGACACTACGACAGCGAAGCGGAGAGTGTCGAAAAGCTGGTTGCCGAACTAGCTGAGGACGAAGACTTGAAGGCTGTGATTTCAGCTTTGGAAACCGAAAAGT
>JBGCDN010000522.1:0-10746 GCA_045105495.1 Planctomycetaceae bacterium | reverse complement strand
CGAGCGTTTCACAAAACTGATATTCCCCCGATTCGCCGGGCTTCCGTATATTCCGGCGTCGCCCATTTCGTGCCACAAGGCATTGGGGGTGGAATGGAATCGAAGCACAAGAAAGGACTCGTACGAATGCACTCTCCTGGAACACAACGCACGGTGCGTTTGGTGACGATGGCCGGTTACATGGCCGCTGTCTTTGCCATAGCGGCACAGGCACAGACTCAAAGGTCAACACGTCGAATTGCTCGACGCGATACAGACGACCTCAGTCGCTTTCTCATTGAAACTGAGAAACGTGATGTCAACGAATCGATTTTCTACGATCAAAGTCCAAACTTCGATCCAAGTCGCATCAACGCCGCTGCCGTCAGTTCACTGCTGGACCGATTCGCCGCCGGTGCCAATCGACTCTACCAACAGATCGATGTTGAATCACAGTACTCACCCCGACTTCGATCGGTTCTTGCCGACACTCTCAAAGTCCGAGCCCGCGCAACATTGCTGGCTCAGGATGCGAAGACAACTCGCGATCTGAACAACATTGCGATAGGCGTTCGTGAACTAGACAGCGACTGGCGGTTGCTATCGCACAACATTCGGCGACTGCCAACCCCACCACGTACAGTGACCGAACTGGTTGCAGCTCTCGACCGAACGAACGTCGAAATCGAAAAGACGTTCAAGATCGAACCGCAGATCGACCGCCGTGAACTGCTGACGCAAGTCATGGCGATGAGTGCTGACTTCGACAACCTGATCGATGACATCACACTTGAGATGGGAACGACTGTTGAAGCTCGCGAACTTGTTCGCGGTGTCCGATCTATCCGAACGCAGTCTCAGTACGCTGCCGACCTGATCGCAGAACGCGGTACCTACCAACGCATTGTTGAGGCGTACCAACGAGCCGAAACTGATTGGAAACCGATTGCCGAACGGCTAACTCGAGTTCGAAACCGTTACATTGACCGAAGCGTCCGACGGATTGTCAGCGCAGGCAACTCACTGAAAGAGTTGCTCTGGCTTGAAAACAATGCGGACATTTCAGAACTCATCGCCACAGCGAATGCGATGCGAGCGAATGTCGATGAGTTCTTCAAACGAACTCCACTGCTGCTGATCGTGAAGCTGCAAGATCCAGAGTTTGCTCTGCGAGCTGCCAACCACTTCTACGACGCTTGTGATGTCTACACCGAGCAGGTCCAGGGAAGTGCCGACATCGACACACTGATGGAAGTGTTCAAGGACCTTGAAGTCACCGGACAGGACTTCATGCAGACCTTTGCTCCACTGCCAAGCCGTCAGGGTCAGTTGGTTCTTGCGGACATCAGCCGCGACCTTCGTAGTCTGCAGGAAATGGCTTCGTCGCACTACGGTGGGGACGGCTTCAACATGATCGCGGCAACAGATGTTGCAGCGGAACTTGAAACGCTGGCAGACCATATCGACTACGACCTGCGAGCATGGTTGCGAAATCGAACTGATGCCAACACACGAGCCGCCCTGGCTCTGTCTGCTCGGTTCAAAACTGAAACCAGCGAGCTATACCAGAGCATCGTTAGCCGTCGGCCTCGCGAAGAGATCCGACGACAAACAGCCAATGCATACGAAGACTGGCGTAAGATCTCGCAGATCCTACGTCGAGTTCCTGAAGAAGACCGAGACCACATGGCGTCAATCAGCGCGAAGCTGACAAACGCCTTCCTGGACCTCATGCTTCCACTTGGGCTTTAGAATCGATCTTGTTTCTGCATGACATGCAGAAACCCAATTCCGAAGTAAGCCGTCAATATGGCGAACGAGCAACTTGCTCGTTCGCCTTTTTTTGTTTCCTCACTCGCCCAATGCGAAAGAGGCCGCCTTTCTCTGCTGAGTTACCAACTCTTCCACGATCGTTGTTAGCATGTGTGTAGCTGACCACCGGGCAGATACGGACGTGCGCCTGAACCATTGGGTTGGAGCGGGATATGGAACAGCCACCGGGCGATCGCGAGAACAACGCCCCGAAAGTGAGCCACGACTCCTTGGAGCGCGAGGATTGCCACTCGTCGAAGCCTGCCACTTCAGAGGAGAGTTCGGCTGCGAAGACTCAGCTTATCGTCCCGGAAGATCTCGCCGCAGGTGTGTCTGATACCGCTCACATGGACTGTATCGAGGCCAACATCGATCTGGCAGAAGATGCGTTTCCACCTGGCACTGAGATCGGTTCGTTTGAGATCCTGAGCGAACTTGGTAGAGGCGGGATGGGACTGGTGCTCAAAGCCAGAGACAAACGCCTTCACCGCGAAGTCGCGATCAAGGTCGTTAGCAGTTCTTCACCCCAAGCCGGCATCATGACTCAGCGATTCTTGCGCGAGAGCCGAATCATTGCGAATCTTGAGCATCCAGGCGTCGCACCAATCTACGAACTTGGCATTGCACCAAGCGGGCAGCGGTTCTTTGCCATGCGACTTGTTGACGGCGAGTCTCTTGAGTGCCTGATGCAACGAGTTCCCGTCGGAGATTGGGAACTGCCTCGGCTGCTCAAGATCTACGAACAAGTCTGCCAGACGATGGCGTTCGCCCATTCGCGCGGTGTCATTCACCGAGATCTGAAGCCCGCCAACATCATGATCGGCGACTACGGCACAGTGCGAGTTATGGACTGGGGCCTTGCCAAAGAGCTCAGCGAATCTGCTGCTCCTCACGAGGATCCACAAGCCAGCAGCATTACTCAAACGCTATCGAGCGACAACCTTCTCGATACGCAGCAGGGAACCGTCATGGGAACGCTGGCCTATCTCCCGCCTGAGCAAGCGGAAGGCGAGCTGGCAAAGACAGATCAAAGGGCGGACGTGTTTTCGCTTGGGGGCATTCTCTGCGAAATCCTCACTGGCCTCCCGCCGTATCCGGCAACAGATATCCGTGAAGCCTACCACTGCGCCCGGCAAGCGGCTCTCGATGATGCATACCGACGCCTTGATGAGTGCGGCGCAAACCTTCAACTTGTGAACCTCGCGCGAAGCTGTCTGCAGAAGAATCCAAGCAATCGCCCCGCCGATGCGTCAGCACTTGCAGCCAAGGTGACAAGCATCCTGGAATCGAACATCCAGCAGGCCGAACGCGACCTCGTTAGATTCTTCGAACTCTCGCTCGATCTCTTTTGCATTGCCGGCGTCGATGGATACTTCCGCCGCATCAACATGAACTTCTCACGCGTGTTGGGTTACTCAGAAGAAGATCTTCTAAATCGCCCATTTCTTGACTTTGTCCATGACGACGACAAAGAACAGACCTTGCAAGCGGTTGAACAACTAAGTTCCGGCCAGCCGGTCGTCAGATTCAAGAACCGCTACCGATGCGCGTCCGGAAAGTACCTGACTCTGGAATGGACCTCTAAATCTGTCCCCGAGAGAGGTCTCATTTACGCCGTCGCGCGCGATCTCACCAACCGAAGTTGATCTGGAATGCAACTGGCGGACTGTGCCACGATCCAACCATCTTCATCGGTTCGCTCTTCTTTCGCAGCCAGGTTCGCAATCGATTCTCTGAACAGCTGCCTGAAGCACACAACGACTGACCCAATGGTTGCCAATATCATTAGTGGTAGACCAACCAGAGTAGCAAGTTCATCATTGAACCACGCACCTGTGGGAAGTGTTGCCATCACGACCGTCGCCAAGAACGTCACACAGAATGTGACGGTACCCGCCGGCATGGATGTAAACCCAATACTTACCCGGTGTTTGGAACGGATTGCCGTTGGTGTCATCAGACATCACGATTTTGATTCGTCCAGGAACTCCGCGCCGGAACGAACCGCCCCGCCATCGCCCTGGATTTGAGCGGTTTCACGCCGTGTACGCCAGAACCAAAACACACCGACCCCAAGGACAATCGAGAGCGCCCCGACAGCCACAATCACGACAACCAGAACATCGACGCTCACGAAAGTGTCGTGAAAATAGACATCAACAGGTATGAGCCAAGAGATGCACAGGAAGGCTAAGTAGAGAAGGATCCCGAGCACAGCTATCGAGGTTAGAATGGACGCAACAATAGTGCTGACGGAGGATCGTCGCCGCACTGCGGATTCGTCACTTCCATCTCGCGGCGCCTGATACGGATTTGGCATGTCGGTCATGAACGATTGCCTGCAGCTCGCAAGTTTCTCGCCTTGTCGCTCGACTCTAGTCCTGCTTCATCGCCCTGAACCAATTGGGCTACCAGGCGGGGCCGTCTGTGGCTGAACCGAATCCGCTTCAGCATGCGGGCGATCGCGGAACCGATCAATCTCGTAGATCAAACGAAGGTAGTGTTGAATCTGATCGCGCGAGGCGGTGCGGCTGGCCTGCTGGAATTGGCCGGTCAGTTCAACCAGTGAGTTTGTTGCAGCGGCTCGCACTGCATGGCTTGTCGATTCGTCACCAGCGAGATCAATTAACTCGCGAACCAGTGTGTACTCAACAATATCATGCACATGCGGATCACGGTCGGCTCGCCGTGTCACATGAGTCGTCACTTTCAGCAGCACAACTCGCGGGTTCCAGTCTCTGTCGCCGTACGCTGCCAGTCGAGCCAACCGTTCAGGCTGAAGAATCTGTCGCAGGGTAGCCCGTGCTGCAGTTCGAACAGCAGCGTCCGGATCGAAGATCATCGCTGTTCGTTTTTCGAAACGCTCTCGATCCATCGCCGATGCGTTGGGCCGCGGCGCGAGCTTCTTGAGTAGGCGGGAAGGGATCGCAAGTTCGTTCGGATCGAGAGTCGTCAGCAGTGCTTCCAAAGCCGCCTGCTGCTTATCCTTTGGCAGACCGGTTACCGGTTTTCGCGTTTCGCCGACCACCGCGTAATCGTAGTCGAAACCGCCGATCATCTTGGCGACGGCGTCTACCTGATACCGGTGATATAGATAGACCGGAACCAAAACCGTTTCGAGGTCAGACAAGTTCTGACCAGCCAGCAAGTCATCCTCATCAAGTCGGTTTAAAGCAATACGACGAACCTTCATTAGGTGGTCGAGTTCATCAATCGGATCTGTCCCGTTGTCCCACAGATTCGACAATGGGTTCGCCGCACCGGAGGGACGAGCATCGGCGTCTGACAGATACAGCAGCTTCTTCTCAGTGGCTTCGTCCAACAACTTTTCAAGGCCTCGCTCTTCAGAACCGATTCCAAAGTCGCTGTAAGCGTAGCGAACCATGAACTTGTCCCACTCACCGATACCAACTCCGTAGGCGTCCGACATATCAAGTTCGCCGTCACCACCAATCTTCACACGCGGTGCAGGGTAGTCCATCACTGACGCTCGGTCTGCGTAAGTGCTCGCTGCAAAGTTATGAGAGAACCCTATCGTGTGCCCAACCTCGTGTGCTGACAACTGCCGCAGACGAGCGAGACTTACGTCAATTGGTTCCAACGCAGCATCAAAGACAGCCAAGGCACGGTCGACCCCAGCACCTTGCCCGGCGACACCGCAGGCATTGGCGATAGGAACCTGCCGTGGTTCGTTCGATGTGATTCCATCAACAATCAATCGGTCCTGGCGAACTCGCAGAGATCCCAGCAAGACATGCCCTTTAATTATCTCACCAGTCCTCGGGTCCGTAATTGTCTGTCCGTAGCTCCAGCCACGCGTCCGACGATGCACCCACTGAATCACGTTGTAACGCACGTCCATCGGGTCAACATCTTCCGGCAGCACCTTAACGACGAAGGCATCGATGTAGCCTGCCGCCTCAAACGCCTGGTTCCACCATCGAGCCCCCTCCAGCAGCGCGGAGCGGATTGGTTCAGGAGTGCCGGGGTCGAGGTAGTAGATGATGGGTTCGACCGGAAGACTCTTCGCACTCGCCGGATCGCGTTTGGCTAGGCGATGCCTTGCGATGAACCGTTTTTCCAACGGCTTGTCCAGGGGCGCCGAGTAGTCAGCGTAGGTAATACCGAACGACGCAACTCGGGGATCGGCTTTGCGAGGCTTGTAGCCGGGTTCCGGCAGTTGGACGAATGAATGATGAAGCCGTAGCGAAAATGTTCGACCATCCGCAGCCGTGCTCCGAACCAATGAACCCGGTTTGCTTGCAGTGAACGTCACCATCGCATTGAGCTCTGAGTTCAATGGAAACGCCTTGCAGCGATCAAGTTCGACAAAGCTCAGGTCTTTAGAAAACTTGTAATCTCCCTGGCCGCTACCTTTCAACGAAGACACCACCTGATGCGCGTCACGAACCAGTAGGCTCTTGACGTCAATCAAAACAGAACCGTCGGTCTCTGCGACAACATCAGTGGCCCAGAAAATCGAGTCGGCAAACGAATCGTTCACCGCAGTGCGTTCAGCCGAATTATCGCTCGTCGCCCGGAACCTGGTGTTCTGCTGGATCAGAAAAACTCGCTTACCCACGCGTTTGAAAACACATAGGCGTGTGCTGCCCCATTGACCGCGATCGAGCCCAACCGGGTTCGAACCCAAACCGCTGCTGAGGCCAGAGGCGTAGATGAATGGTTCTGGATCTTTGCCAATTTCGGCGAGAAGCGTTCCGTTCTGCTGATCGATGTAGAACGGGAAGAACCCATCCGCCCGAGTCATGCCTTCAATCTTTTCGGCAATGGTCACGGGGAGCTTTGCGCTCTTCTTGTCCTTCGGCGTCTCATCTGCCGAACACACGCCAGTAAGCAGCACAAGAATCGTCAGTAGCAATCGCATCGTGTCAGCCCTTCGTTGGTTTGGGAAGCAGGATAGATCGCACCTTCGAATCCTGCCACGCACCCGCCGAAATGCAAAAACCCCGGATGCAGTGATGCGTCCGGGGCTTGATCCCTTGCGACTTTTTGAAAACCGACTACTTCAGGTCGAAGCGATCCAGTTCCATCACCTTTGTCCAGGCAGAGACAAAGTCAGCTACGAAGTTTGAATCGCTGCACGCATAGACTTCCGCGATTGCTCGTAGTTGTGAGTTCGAACCAAACACAAGATCAGCGGCAGAAGCTTGCCACTTCACTTCGTCTGTGCCGTAGTTGCGACCTTCGAAGAAGTGTTCGCACTTCTCTGACATCTTCCATTCGACGCCCATATCCAAAAGGTTCACGAAGAAGTCGTTCGTCAGAGATTCAGGCTTGTCGGTGAGCACACCAAACGGTGTTCCGCCATGATTCGCGTTCAGAACACGCAGGCCACCGACGAGCACTGTCATCTCTGGTGCGTTCAACGACAGCAGGTGAGCACGGTCAAGCAGCAACTCTTCGCTGGGCCGGTTGTGACCCGGTCGCAGGTAGTTGCGGAACCCGTCCGCTGTTGGCTCCAAATGCCCGACAGACTCGACATCAGTCATCGACTGTGTCGCATCCGTACGCCCAGGCGAAAACGGAACGGTTACATCAACACCTGCGTTCTTCGCTGCTTGTTCAACGGCAGCACAACCACCGAGCACAATCAGGTCGGCGAGCGAAACCGTCTTGCCCGTCGCGTTGAAGTCGGCCTGAACCTTTTCAAGGACTGGCAGAACTTTGGCCAACTCTTCGGGCTGGTTCGCTTCCCAATCCTTTTGCGGAGCAAGACGAAGACGAGCGCCATTTGCACCACCGCGTCGGTCTGTGCAGCGGAAAGATGACGCCGATGCCCACGCAGTCGAAACCAGTTGAGGAATCGACAGTCCAGACGCCAGCAGCTTCGCCTTGAGGTCAGCAATTTCAGCTTCGCCAATCAAGTCGTGATCGACTGCAGGGACCGGGTCTTGCCACAATTGTGCTTCAGGGACCTCAGTCCCAACCAAGCAAGAAACCGGGCCCATGTCACGGTGAGTCAGTTTGTACCAGGCCTTTGCGAAGGCTTCGGCAAACTGATCCGGGTTTTCATGGAACCGCTTTGAAATTGGCCCGTAGTTGGGGTCCATCTTCAGAGCGAGGTCAGTCGTGAACATGATTGGAGCGTGCTTCTTCGCCGCATCATGTGCGTCAGGAACGGCATCTGCTGCTTCGGAGTTCGCTGGAATCCATTGGGTTGCTCCAGCAGGACTCTTCGTCATCTCCCATTCGTAGCCGAACAGGTTGTCGAAATAGCCGTTGTCCCACTTGGTCGGTTCAGAAGTCCAGGCGCCTTCGAGACCACTGCCGATGGCATCGCCACCCGCGCCGGTTCCGAACGAGTTCTTCCAACCCAATCCTTGCTCTTCAAGTCCAGCACCTTCGGGTTCCGGACCAACATACTTGTCTGGATCAGCAGCTCCGTGAGCCTTACCAAACGTGTGTCCTCCGGCAATCAGAGCGACGGTTTCTTCGTCGTTCATGGCCATACGTGCGAAGGTCTCGCGAATGTCACGCGCAGAATCCAATGGACTTGGATTGCCGTTCGGGCCCTCTGGGTTCACGTAAATCAAACCCATCTGTACCGCACCAAGCGGGTTCTCCAGTTCCCGATCGCCTGTGTAACGCTTGTCGCCGAGCCATTCGGTTTCCGGGCCCCAGTAGATGTCGCCTTCCGGTTCCCAGACGTCTTCGCGACCGCCGCCGAAACCGAACGTCTTGAACCCCATAGATTCAAGAGCGCAGTTGCCGGTCAGAACCATCAAGTCGGCCCATGACAGTCGGCGACCGTACTTCTGCTTAACGGGCCATAGCAACCGTCGAGCTTTGTCGAGATTGACGTTGTCAGGCCAGCTATTGAGCGGAGCGAATCGCAGGGTCCCTGATGTCGCACCACCGCGACCGTCTGCAACTCGGTAGGTCCCGGCACTGTGCCATGCCATGCGGATGAACAAAGGACCGTAGTGACCGTAGTCCGCCGGCCACCAGTCTTTCGAGTCGGTCATGACGTTTATGATGTCCTGTTTCAACTCGCCGAGATCAATGGTCTTGAACTCTTCGGCGTAGTTGAAATCGTCGTCCATCGGGCTGCATTCGGCCGTATTCTGGTGCAGCATCTTGACGTTCAATTGATTTGGCCACCAATCGCCATTGGACAAAGCCCCTGCAGCCGTATGACGTTGGGCGGCTCCAATAACCGGGCACTTGCTCTCTGCTTCCATGACATCTCCTGTCGCTATTCGTTTTGCTTGTTGCTTCGTTTTGCGGTCGGGTGCGAAGTTGCATCGGCATGACAAGGCAGCCGGAATCTTCGCTCACCTAGGCCATGTTAGACGTGTGAATCAATAAGTAAAATGCACCGCCGACATACCTCCCATACCGGGCGAACATGGCAAGATTGGCAGCAAACATGAGCGAGTCTCGGCCAAGAACCTCATCGACCGTCATCAATCTGACCGCGCGTTGTGCATCAAACGCCGTTGGCCGACGGATCTCGATGGCAGATTCTGCCGAACCATTCTCCCACCCCCTGAACCGTCTGGTCGCGCGCGAAGTTCAGTCGATACTGTTCACGGATCGAGCATGATGCTTGTGAACTAAATGAATGAGGACTTGGCATGGAACGCCGAACGACGATCGCCGCAGGGCTACTTCTCTGCGTCGCACTAACTGGCTGCCGCGGTAAGCAAGTCGCCCGGGTCATGAACCCGCATGAAGGCGACATGGTTGGATCACACGCTGCAGGTGCATCAACGTGGAAACCGTTGGTGAACGAATCGGTGGCGAAACTGCTTGGACGGCACTGTTCTGAAATTGTCCCGGCATCAGCAGAAGGACTTCCGATGCCACCAGCCGGCGCAGGACGACGCATCTGCTTCATTGGGGTAGAGAACGCCAGTGCTGAAGAGATTGGCGACTTCAAAAACCAGATCTTCGAACAGATCGACTCGTCCATCTCCGGTGCCAATATGTACTCGCTGGTCAGTCGTCGTTTCGTTGAGGCGGGACTAAGACAGACACGCCTCAACCCACAGGACTTGTTCCTACCGGCGAACCGGCGACAGTTCGCTGGCGTGATGGAACAAATCAATTCACCGATCGACTACCTGATGTTCGCCAAAATCACATCAGGCACGACAGACTCCAACGGCAAAGACTACCAGCGCGACTACATGCTGACGCTGGAACTCGTGGACGTTCATAGCGGGCAGTACGACAAAGAATCCGCAACACTTCGAAAGAACTACGCCAGCAGCCTGATGGGCAAAGCGCGAAATCGAGTTCTGCGGTAGCACCCGTGAAGATGCTTTTTCGATCTACTGTGATTGCGGCCTGCATGGCCGTGGCTCTCACCGGTTGCCGTGCGCGGCAGACTGGCAGTTTGCGAGATCAGTATTTTCGTGGCAACTTGGCTGCAGCGGAATCTGCGTCCATCAAGTTGTTGGAAAAGCCGAAGGGCGACGCAAACGTCGTCAGGCTCGATCAAGCCGTGCTGCAACTTCTGGATGGACGTCCTGCCGAGGCAGAACAGAACCTGCGTCTGGTCCGAGATCAGTTTGATCATCTGCAGCAGAAGAGCCTTGCGGAAGACGTCGTATCACTGGGAACCGACGACACAAAACGAGCCTATGCTGGTGAAGACTATGAACGAATCCTGATTCGCGCGTTTCTGAGTCTCTCTAGTCTGTTCTCTGGCAGCGGCGATGCATCTGCCTACGCCCTGCAGGTCGTTGACGAACAACAACGCGTCCTTGCCAAACATTACTCGAACGACAATCAAGCCGACGACTTCAAGCGTGTCGCCATCGGCCCCTACCTTCGCGCTGCGATTCTTGAGGAGCGGTTCACAGAAAGCGACGACGTCCGCCGTTCTCGGTTGCAGGTTGTTGAATGGGAGCCGCAGTTTGAGGCCGGTCGCATCGACCAGGCCCGAGCACAAGAGGGCAACCATTCTCAACCCGGCCACGGAGTTCT
>JBGCDN010000521.1:0-5200 GCA_045105495.1 Planctomycetaceae bacterium | reverse complement strand
CGAATTCCGACGCTGCTGAAGAACGGCCACAGCTGCGACAAATGATGCACGTATCATCCAGCGACTTGCCTGGAGTTGTCAGCCGGTAGTCTGTGTGGTGCAAATTACATCGAGGGCATTCAGCGCCTCGTTCGACAATCTGTGTGTGTGCGGCAGTGACAGCGACCACCAGTGGATCGGGCTTGCTGAAACATTTGCCCCAGACAACCGTACCGGCATAGGCACCACCAATGGCAGCAAGAATGGGCAACCGGAATACTCGCCGCCCACTGTTGTTGGGATCGGCATAGGCGAGCACAATCGCGCCGGCGACTAAACCGCATACTAAGCCACCAATGATGCCACCAGGATTGAGGACGCCGTCCCACTTCTTCTTATTTCCCGCCACGCGGATCTCCGTCTAAACATTTGCTGGAATCTTGCAGAGCCACCAACTGGAGAAAGCCCCCGGACTGCCAATACGGTCAGGCCTTCAAGTACCTTCATCGCCAACGCGTTTCGCTGTGCTTCGAGCCAGCCTGTAGCACCCACACAAAAGAAACCCATACCACCCGACGACAAAGATCAACACGCCTGCCCACGCAATGTCACGATTCCCGGCGGACAGTCCATATCCCGCAACACAGAGACCAATAGCCCCCAAGAGCACAGTCGCAGCTGGCGGCGTTGTCTTACCGTGCAGGTTGAGTAGCGGCTCGGCTACCCGTTCGCATAACGAGCGTTTCATCTTGCCCATTTCAGTTCGAGTGCTTTTGGATCTCGGATTCGCAGGGTAACAAATTGCGATCTGTGCTTAGACCATTTGGGGCTTCTGGTAAGTTGTGGGACAATCGTGGGAGGTTGCTGGACCATTCAGCCCCCAGAACACAATGAAACTTGGCAGAATAATGGGGGCAGATTGATTTGCTCGGTCGTGTTTCATTATTCTGCCCGCATCATTCTGCCATACGACATCAGCCCTTCAAGATCGAGTTGATTGTCGGGACCAAGAAGCCAGCGCTCGGATCCGCTCGTTTCCATCCAGGCCACAAAACACTCAGAAGAACCGATCATTTCAGGTACCGCATAGATCGTGCGTAGAAGTTTGTGGCTTCGCGATAGATTGGTTCTTGGCGAACGCCTTGTGGAACCAACCAACCTGCGAAGTAGCGTAGGCCTCGATTCTACGTGTGACCAATTGGTCTGTCACTCGTCGTCGCAGCGTACTTGCGGGCCTCCGAGCCCCAAGGTCTTTGGGCCTTGGTGGTTGCCACATTGATCCCTGTTCAGGATAGATGCCCCAGGCTGTCTCGAGAACAAAAGACGACCTCGGCTTCGCGAGTTTCTCATCCACTGGTGCTAGCCGCCGCTTTCCCGGACGCTGACCTTCCACGAAACACCGAGCTTATCGATCACAATGCCGTACCAAGCTGTGAACGACGATTCAGCAAGTGGGACTACAACTTGCCCACCGTCACTGAGGGCGGCAAACATTTGCTTGGCCCTCTCGATCGATTCAGGACTAAGAAGTAACGCGAAGCCCGCAAAGTCTGGCGTCCTTGTTTGTTCCGAATACCCCACGTCGCTGGCCATGAATTCTGTGCCATCGATCTGGAAGGATGCATGAAAGATCATCTCTTCCATTCCAGGCTGCATATGCGATTTGTCAGGGCAATCACGGAACCGCATTAGGAACAATGTTTCGGCACCCAGCGCGTCGCGATAGAAATTGAGCGCTTCTTCCGTTCTTCCTAAGAAACTAAGCGTGGTTACAACTGACATGGGTTCGATCAGGTTATGGGTTCGTTGGACAGATACTTGCTTGCGAAATCGGTGCAGCTTCCAGAGTTTTCTTAGGACCACGCACACAAACGTCTGTTAAGGAAATGATCCGCAGACGATCAAGCTTAGCGAGTTTGGGAATGAAGTCTCTGCCGGAACGTTTTCACATCGGTCCGGTCTCGCTCAAACAAAATACACGAGCTCGGCCCCGCGACCAGTTAACCAATTCGCTTCTGACTCTCGCATGCCGAAACCAGTTTGGCCAGTCTCCGCGCGCGTGTGTCCAATTTCTTCGCACTAGTAATCCAGTGAACCATCTTTCGCCGGTATCCCGGCGGGCAGTTGCTGAAGTACCGCCAAGCTGTTGGCTGCTTCCTGAATTGGGAGACTTCGGAGCTTGTCAACTCGGCAGGTTGATCTTGTTCATATGAGTACACTCTCGACTTGGATTCGGATCGAGACTGATATGCCTTCTCTCCCGCCTCAGTGACTCTCCCCTCGGCAAGCAGCGACTCAATTTTCGAAATATTCACCGCGCTCCAGTTGGATCCTGGTCGTCGCGGTGTAAATCGAATTGAGTATGAGTCTTCATCGATTCGTCGCCGAACGCCGTCGATCCAGCCATAGCAGATCGCCTCATCGACCGACTGCGACCACGTCATACTTTGACGCTTGGAATTGGCCTTCCAAAAACCGACCAACAACTCGGTCTCAACCTGCGAGTGGCCCTCAAGCCATTCCCTGAAGAGCTCAGGCGTCGTGAAGAACGTTGGCTTCGAGTCTGTCATGTATCACGTTGAAAATCACCCGGTTGCCGCAGGCGAGGTTCCAGCCTGAAGAACGCAGCGCCCGCAATTCAGGTGCATGCTTTCGCTCAAAGGCGCCGGTGTTGAACAATTCTATTGTTTCGCTCGGTACCTGCCATCCGGTAAGCGCGTTGGAATCTGTATTTCGGATCGGACAACAACTGATACAGCAACGCATCAGTTGCTTTGCACTTCTCTGGTGTATTCAATCGCCATTCGTGCACAATCTGCTCTGCTCGTCCCTCAAAGTTCTGAGCGCCCAGCAACGACGTCAGACCCCAGTAGATGTATTCAGTTGCCTGACAGCCGTAGTCACAGGTTTCATCGTCGTACGTGTACCAGGCATGCTCGGGGTACTCATCGGGAATCTCAAGAAACTGGCCTCCTCGGGCGTTGTCCATCGCCTTTGCCAAATCCGTGCCCGGCTCTTCACCAAATACTTTCGGGTATGCAACTGCGAATCCGGCATGCGTAACCAGATGCAAGACTTCTTCATAGGTCGCATCGAATTGACCTAGTGAGGCTCCATTAGGGTGGGTCTCCGATCCATACAGATCTTGTAGAATCATTGAATCAAGACCTTCAACGTGATCTTCTCGGTCCTCGAATCCACCAAGAATCCGTTCCGCTTCCCTCGCAGTTGCAAACATCACTAAGGTTGCCTGAGTTTTTCGCATTGCCTCGATGACAAGTGCGTTATCCGGTTCTCCATCTTCATCATTGTCGAGATATTGAGCCATAACATTGGCAGCATGTCTCAGTTTGTCGTCTGGAGTATCTTTCGTCGCCAAAACTTGAACGCCAAATATATCGACCTGTTTCGAAAACGTGTCTCGAAGGATCTTCGGCATTGATTCAGTCACGTCAACGATTTCAAGAATCGAGCGGGCCTCGTGTTTTGGTCCGTCCGTTGTTTCTTGGTCACCTCCGCATCCGATTAGTACTGCACACATTGCGGCACACAAGAATGAAACGCATCTTGAGCTTGCCGGACGCAAAGTCGTCCTCGCGCAGTTTGTAACAAGCATAGTCGTTAGCTTGGAAACGCCGAAAATCATCCGGGCTCTCTTGAACAAAAGATTAGAACTCGGCTTCGAGAGTTTCGAATCCACTGGCTTCATGTCGCTTCTCGTGGCCAGCGTCCACCGGCGTTGAATCGTATCTGTTTTAGTCGTGGAACAGCGGCGAGCAAATTGTCGTAGTCCTGTTCGGAGTAGTCGTCTGAAAGGTGCAGAAACGTGAGTTTTGAAAGCGAATGTAGGTGCCTGAGTGTGCGGTTGCGTTGCTCGACACGAAGCAACAAAAGGGCGTATCGCAAATCGAACAGTTTACCCAGAGGGGCAAGTGTCTGAATTGTGTTTCGCCCACTGATGGCCCCATCAATGTAGAGTTCACAGAGGCCACTGAGCTTACCCAGTGGGGTCAACTTTGTGATGCCCATGGCTTCGCTAATGCAGAGAGACCGCAGGTTGTTGAGACCATTCAAGAACTTGAGATTCGATTGATGCTTGTTGCATTTGACGACGAGTGTCGTGATTTGTTGGAGCGGCCGGAACGAAGGAATTTCGTCTTCACGAGGAAGTCCGACCTGCAGGTAACGGAGGTTCGGTAGCTCCGCGAGTTCGTCGATCAAGCCATCCTGCAATGTGCAATGCACTCGCTGAACGCGTTGAAGGCCGGAACTGGCAGCGAGGTTTTTGCACTTGCGTGATAGAGACAGAAACCTGCATGAAGCGGGAACAGTCGAGAGATCAGAACAGTGAACCATATCTGGAAATGGACCCAAGTATGGTGCTTTCCCATACGCAGCGAAAACCTTCTTGTATCTATGCTGTGCGATGGCATTGCTCCGTACGACATCACGCCTGCTGTAGCCGCCACGAACAGAAGACGTTGATTTCAGTTACCGCGTGAATACTCCGGTTTACGCTTTGCTTTTTGGTTCTTCTGAGATCTTCGTGGCTAAAACACGATCAAGACGCGAAGCGTCGCATTGCCCCCCCTCCCCCGGAATCACTGGCGTCAGAACAGGGCACTTCAGTTCGGGGGAGAGGGCCGGGGTGAGGGGCTAGCTCACACTGCGTTTTGGTTGTCCCCTCACCCTAAAGTCCAACGTTTAGCATCAGCCGGTTGCGACGATTGATGCTCAATATGAAAACGCGCCGCTCGCAACTCGGGTGCATGTGTTTGTTCAAGTGAGCCGCTTTGCGGCGGAGTGTATTCTATTGGTTTTGATCTTTTGATTGTAAGTCTTTGGCTCCCCGGTCTTCCTGTTTGTTTTTCACTCACAGGGAGACTTTTCGATGACACACAATGACGCCTCGGCTAATGAAACCAGCGAGACAGGACAGACCGAACGGTCTGACAGTTTGCGGACGCGCATGTCACGGGATCTGCAACTGCGGGGGATGGCCAAGCGGACCCATGATGGATATCTGCGTGAGGTTCGTAAGCTGGCTTGCTATTACAACGTGTCGCCCGATCAACTTTCTGAACAGCAGGTTGCGGACTACTTGCTGTATCTCATTAACGACTGTGAGTTTGCTCCGGGGACGCTGCGAGTTGCCTACAGCGGGCTGAAGTTCTTCTTCACATTCACCGAACCACGCGACTGGGACGTGCTGAAGAAACTT
>JBGCDN010000520.1:0-8168 GCA_045105495.1 Planctomycetaceae bacterium | reverse complement strand
TGACCAGCACAGACGGAAGTAAGGTGTCATGACGAAGCGGCTTCCACTAACCGACGAAGAACGGGCGACTTATGAGTGGCAAATTGATGTCGCTGACTTTGGCGAAGCAGGGCAGGAGAAGCTGAAGGCGGCGACGGTCATTGTGTCGCGGTGTGGTGGGCTGGGTAGTGTGGTTTGTTACGAGCTGGCCGCGGCGGGTGTCGGGAATCTCATTTTGGCGCACGCGGGAGACGTGAAGCACAGCGATTTGAACCGCCAGTTATTGATGACTCACGACTGGCTCGGCAAGCCGCGAATCGAGACCGTGAAGAACCGATTGCTCGACCTGAACCCTCGGCTCAACATTCGCGCGGTGGGGGAAAATGTGTCGGAGGCGAACGCGGCTGACCTGGTTCAGGAAGCGGATGTTGTGATCGATGCGGCTCCGTTGTTTGAAGAACGCTATGCGATGAACCGCGAAGCCTGGGTTCGTGGAATTCCGATTGTTGAATGTGCGATGTTCGATCTGGACGCGCAGATCACGACAATGGTTCCAGGCAAGACACCGTGCTTGAAGTGTCTGCATCCGGAGACTCCGCCGGTTTGGAAACGGCAGTTCCCGGTGTTTGGAGCGGTGTCGGGAACGATCGGGTGTTTGGCGGCGATGGAAGCAGTGAAGCTGATTGCTGGTTTCGGCGAATGTTTGTTGAACCGCATGATGTTGTTCGACATGCGATCCATGAAAGTGCGGACACATCGGTTGCAGAAACGCGAAGGTTGTGAGGTCTGTGGTGAATGAGTGCCGCTGATAGTTCAGCACGTTGCCAGTGTTCAAACCGACGTTTCGCCTGTGGTTCAACGGGCCGGCTTGCGATACACTAAGTGTCCCCCGCCAACGGAGTCCTATGTGGCTGAATCGCAACAACAAGGTACCGATGCTGCCGTTCTTATCGAAGACGACGCGCTGGTTCTGCGCATTCAGGATGGAGACAACGAAGCTTTTGAAATCCTCGTGAACCGGTACCGCGGTGCTCTCGTTGGGTTCTTCGTCAAGAATGTTCGTGACCGCGAACTGGCCGAAGATCTGGCTCAGGAAACGCTGCTGCGAGTTTACAAACAGGCGTGGAACTATTTGCCTCGCGGTAAGTTTCGTGGCTGGATGTACCGGATTGCGAGGAACCTCATCATCGATAGCTTCAGACGCCGATCTCACGATGCGTTGGTGAAGGCATCAACCAGTAGCGGGAATGAAGACAACAGCGATCCGCTGACCCGTGTTGCGGAGGACTCACAGAGTCCCGAGGACCTGGTCGATCAGCTGGAATTGGCGTCGATGGTTGAGGAAGAATTGGACAGCATCCCAGAAGACCAGCGACTGACATTTACACTGCATCACTACTGCGGTCTGACGTTGTCTGAGATCGCGGATGTGATGGAGACATCGGTTCCAACCAGCAAGAGTCGGCTGCGGTTGACTCGCGAAAAACTAAGTGAAGCTCTGCTACGACGGGGCATCAAGAATCCACACTTACGAGAAGAAGAGTGAGCCCGGAATGAGCTACTTCAGTCGTCTCACTGATATTGTGACCTGCAACCTGTCAGAGATTCTCAAGACCGCCGATGATCCTGCGGCCGCGATTGCAGACGTGATTTCAGAAATGGAAGAAGGCCTCTCCGGCTGCGAACGCTGCGTCCATCGAGCCGAGCGCGCGGCTTCTGACTTGCGTGGCGAACTAGATGAGTACGCGGGTCAGATTGGCGATTGGATGGACAAGGCGAAGACGGCTCTCGCCTCTGGCGATGAGAATGCCGCTCGTCAGGCATTGCTTCGAAAGAAAGAAGTGGAAGATCTGCTTGCCGGGTTGGAACGAGAACACAAGGCCGCCGTTGCAACTCATGACAGTTTGAAAACAACTCTTCGAGCACTCGAAGCTCGGATCTCTGAGGCACGTCGTCGTGCTCAAGAGATAGAATCAGGTACCGACTCTGAAGGTCCGAGTGAGGATGTCGAGCTGACAGGGGTAGAGGCGACGATTGAGGCTTCGCGTTCGGACATGATTGAGGATGAATTGGCGGAGCTTCGGCGTCAGATGGGCGATGTTTAGTGGCTTGGAATTTTTAGTAGCTTGCGTTGAATTGTTTTGCAAGAGACGCTTTACTCGCATTGTGTGGGCTTAGCATATGTAAGGAAAGTAACGTGCGCGTTCTTCTTCTCTCCCTCGTTCTGCTGACTGGCGGAACAGCGACAGCTGATCTAGTTCAAGAATTCAAGACCGATAACAGCAGTGGGATCGTCAGCGGCACAGAAACAGGAACGTTTTCCAGCTTGGGCAATGAATACACGCGAACCCTTACCGGACTGATGGATGGTGGTGTTACGTTTGATGCGACGCTGACAATTTTTGGGTCTGACGATGTCGCCATAGGTGCAACTGGACTTGGTGTCGGTGGCAGTTCATCACCCGGTGGTGGATCTTTGGGCCCAACTGAGAATCTCAGGTTCGCTGGATTCTCCTTTTCAAATGTCTCGGGCGGGACCGTGGTTTTCAACGAGTTTAGAGCCCTCGACGTCACAAGCTTTGGAGCGGGTGATGCGGGCGTACTAAGCGATGACGATTCGACCCCCGATGCAAACGACTTCTTTACGGTTTCCAATATGGATCCGGATCTTGAAGGGCTCGGTAAAACTGATTTTTATGCAATTTCCACGTCCGGTGCATGGCGGATTGATGATGTCACGGCATCATTTACAGGCACCGCTGTCCCGGAGCCTTCGTCTTGTTTGCTGATTGGCCTAGCGTGCCTAGCTGGAAGCGTTTGCCGTCGTCGACGTCGTGCCGACAGATCTCGCCTCGTGCTTCTTGACTCTGACTTATGGTTGCCAGAATCCTAGTGCTTTGATCCAGCGCAGTTGGTTGTAAATGATTGATCTTGGGCGGTAGGCTAAAGGAGTTATTGATTTCCGGCTGTGGATTGGACTATGACCCCTGCTGACCGTCTTTTACGGATCGTTAAAGCCAAGAACAAAGAGCTCGATGAACAAGCGAAAGCTGAGTTCACGATCGGTGCTGTCTTTGCGGCCATCGTGCTGGGAGTCTTCTTCGTTGGCGCGTTCCTCATTGGGCTGATTGTTGCCGGTGGTGAAGGCACTGCTGGCGACGCCGTTGTTTTTGCTTTGCCGTTGACGTTTGCTGTGGCCGGAGTGACAACGTTTGTTGCATGGCAGTCGGTTGCTCCGAAGCGTCAGTTGCTGCCGATGGATGATCCTGACGAGATGATGGATATCCTCTCTAGTAGCACTCCAGCTGCTCTGAACTTCGTGGCGAAGCATGAACTTCCGGGAGGGCTCGGAATGTTTTTTGGTGGGCCAGAGAACATTCTCAAAGGCTATGGGATTCTTCAAAACAAAGTGCCAGAAGATCCGGAGCTCCTTGAGCGATCAACGAAGTTGCTTAAGCGATGCGAAGAGGGTTATTCGCTACGGCGAATGAAGAACCCGCAGGCCGCGGTATTGTTGCGTCAGCTTTCGCTGGTTCGAGTCGAACGACGTGACGATGGGCCGACGTTGGTTTTCACAGACGACGGGCGAATGTTCCACGAAGCCGGTAAGAGCCGTTAGTGGCATAGTCGTGGATCGCTCCGTCGATCCAACGCCTGTCTTCGCGGCGAAGATCGTAGTGGGCGAGGCAACGAGTCCCCGGCAGCTTTGCCCGGTTCGAGATTTTTCGCCTCCACAAGAGACAACTGGTTCACAGCCTACGGCAAGCCGTGGCCGGACAGTTTCTGGAACAGCGTCAGGCACGCGCGATCGGTCATGCCGGATACGAAATCGGTGCAGGCCAAAATTCGCTGATACGGTGTCATCTGCGGAGTGATCCGGATGTCGGTCAGTCGTAGGACGTGCGAATCGAATCCAGTGGGTGAGTTCACCATGACTGCCGGGAGCAGGATTTCCAGCAAACCCTGAATGGCGCTGTAGCCCGCGGCTTCCATTTCCAGAACTCGTTCGTTGCGGAATACCTTCTCGCAAACGACGCGGGTTGCTTCCGCGTACGGCTTGTTGGCCGGGCAGTGATCGATGAGAGAACCGGCGAAGGTTCCGTCCATGATGGCAGTCATGTTGTCTCTGAAGACGGACACGCATTGCTGCACCAGCTGATTGATTGCCAGCGCGCGGCCCATGGCCATTTTGTCGGTGGGTGGCATGTCTTTGCTGCGAAGTCGAATGTCGCCGATGCCCTCCAGTATTTCGCATGCTTCATCAACCGGGACCAAGCCGGCTTTGCATCCGTCTTCCAAGTCGATAATTGCGTAGCAAATGTCGTCTGCTGCTTCGGAGAGGAACGCCAGCGGGTGGCGAGCGTATTCGCCGTGTTCATCGGCGGGGCGTTCGATCGTTTCGAAGACTTCGGCGAACAGTTGTCGGTCGTCTTCGAAACAGCCGTGCTTCTTGTACCGATGCTTTTTCGCCAACGGGCTATAGGTTGGGTACTTGATGACGGCTCCGAGCGACGCAGCGGTCAGTCGCATTCCGCCGGGTCGGTTCATCTCGAGTCGAGACAGAATCCGGAACGTTTGAGCGTTACCTTCGAACCGTTCGATGTCAGATAGTTCGGCCTCGCTTAGTTCAGCAAGCGATGGTTCGTGACGGTGCTTCTTCGCCCAATCCTGAATCGCTTTTTCGCCGAAGTGTCCAAATGGCGGGTTGCCAATATCGTGGGCCAGGCAGGCCGCAGCTACGACTGCTTCAAAGTCGCCTTGAGCGCAGACGTCGCTGATATCTGTGCCGAGTAGGTGGTAGATATGCGTAGCCAATGAACGGCCAACACATGAAACTTCCAGACTGTGGGTTAGACGTTGCCTCGTGTAAGCCGTCTCCGGGAACGGGACGACTTGTGTCTTCTGGCTGAGCTTTCGGAATGCGGCCGAAAAGATAATTCTGTCGTAGTCTTTGTGGAATTCAGACCGTGGGACGGAACCATCACGCTCAATCCGCGGCTTCGCGCCGACTCGGGTGTCTGACAGAAAATAGTGCCACGCGTCCGTCTGCGGCATGAGATCGTTGGCCAATGGAGAGCAGGGGTTTCCGCAGATTTGAGTTCATCCCGGGGTGGTTTACAACGTTCCCACCTTCTCCATGTTAACCGAAATTGATTTGAGGCTCCGTTTCGCGGGAACTTCGGCTGACTTTGCCTGAGAATGCGGGATTCCGTTGAGTTGATCTTTACCGATACCCAGGTTCTCCCGATACCTCCGGACAGCCGCAGAGTTTAGAGAACCAGCCGCAAGGCGTTGTAATCGCGGAAATGCCCAAGAGCTGAGAGAACGATGAATCAACCCATCCTCACTTGCCAGATTGCTGACGGAATTGGCAAGGCTGTTTCGCTGTCACACGAGCTGGTAGACGATCAGACCGTGCAACAATTTCGTGCAGAGCTTCAAGGGATTGTGGATGCCGGAGCGTCATCTATCGAGCTGGATATGGCTCGTGTGAATATGGTCTCCAGCATGGCGATCTGTGCGATCATTACCGTGGACCGCCAGCTGAAGGCAAAAGGCGGACGGCTGCACCTGCGCGCTGTGCAGCGATTTACGCTCGACATCTTTAATCATATGCGGTTAGATGAGCTCTTGGATATCGAAGCACCGGATGACCTAACACTCGTCGCATGAGGCTAGCATGCCAGGTTTACTCGGAATGTTCGTCAAGCAGCCGGTTCCGGGTAAGGTGAAGACTCGCCTCGGCGCGGATATCGGCAACGATACATCTGCTGAATTGTACTCGGCGTTCGTTCGAGATCTTGTCGATCGGTACGCCCACGTTGGTCGTCGCCGAGTCCTTGCTTATTCACCAGCGGCAGCTGAAGAATGGGCCCGCGAAACGGTCGGCGCACAGTTCGAGATTTGGTCTCAGCCGGACGCCGATCTCGGAAGCCGAATTCAGGACTTTTTCGATCACGCCTTCTCACTTGGAGTTCGGCGTGTGGTTCTTGTCGGTTCTGATAGCCCCAACTTGCCAGCGAGTTATGTCGAGCAGGCGTTTGAGCTTCTTGACGAAATGGACGTGGTTGTTGGCCCCGCCAGCGATGGTGGTTTCTACCTCATTGGGCAGCGTGAAGAGTCTCGAAACCTCTTCGCACATATCGAATGGAGTTCGCCAAGAGTTTTCGAGCAGACTCTCAGAAGTGCAAGGCAACTGAGCGCCAAGGTTGCTCTGCTTCCGGTTTGGTATGACATCGACACTATCGACGACGCTCGAATGATGTGGTCGCATCTTCAGGCTGCGACCGACGCGGGTGACGAGTGTCTCTGCCCGCACTCATTGGCCGTTCTCAACCGGATGTTCTCGTAACGTAACTTCCGGTGGAATCAGGCAGGGGCGGTGATGTCGGCGCGGCGATTGCGTTACAGCTGGTTGAGTTCTGTTTCGAAGTCGTCCGTCAGACTGCGTTCAGAGCCTTTCGGAATTTCGATTGGCTCTGGAGCGTGTAGATTTCGCAGTGCGTTTGGAACTCGCTGGAAGAACGACTTGTCGTTGCCAGTTGCGGCGTACGAACCGGTCGATCCATCCGCGCGACGAATCTGGATGTCGTCTTTGCTCTTATCGTTGCCAATGGCGAAGGTCAGGCCACCGAATGGCAGGCCACCGCTGTCATAGTTGAACCGTGACCCTTCGTAGTGGGAACAGCCAGCGATAAGCAGCAATGCGGCAGCGCATGCGATAGGACGAACAACACGCAACATGATTAGTCCACCGGTTCGAACTGTTGGCCAATATCGTCGATGCTATTTTCGAGACTGTCGGCAGACTCGTTCGCCGCTGAACGGAGCTTGTCTGCACTCTTCGTCAGTCGCGACTGGAAGTCGCTGGCCGACTGGCTGACTTTCGAACTGATGGTGTTGGCTCGTTCGCTCAGCGTCGGGAATTCGTCGCTTGCGAAGGCTGGTTCAGGTTCGAATTGTTCAGGGATTTCTGGGGTTTGCTGGCAGCCGAACAAGCTCAAAGACAGGCTCAGCAGGCCACAGAGCAGGGCAAAGTGCTTCATCGGATGGACCTGAAAATAGTTGGAAAGAATCATGTTGCGCGGGATTCATAGCACGATTCGCAAAACGCGCAAATACCGCTTCTCAATGCGGATGTGCTTGGGGCTGAGGCCGCTATAATTTGCGGTTTTCGTGCTCTTTCCAGTTCTCGGCACGTGGCCGAACGAGATTCGTATGCAGAAGTTTGATGTCGTCGTTATTGGTGGTGGAGTGGTCGGGCTTGCCACCGCGTACAACCTTTCGGAACGGTTTCCGGATCAGAAGATCGTGGTTCTTGAGAAAGAATCGAGTTTGGCTCATCACCAAACCGGACACAACTCGGGCGTTTTGCACTCCGGGATCTACTACAAGCCCGGGTCGCTGAAGGCGATCAACTGTCGCGAAGGCAAGCTCGCGATGGAGAAGTTCTGCGCCGAGAACAACATCGACTACGACATCTGCGGCAAAGTTATTGTTGCGTTGAATGACGAGCAGATTCCGGCGATGAACAAGATCTACGAGCGCGGTCAGGCCAATGGTGTGAACTGCGAAATCGTCGATCAGGCAAGACTCAACGAGTTGGAACCGCACTCCGCCGGTATCGCTGCGATACATGTCCCCGAGTCTGGAATCGTCAATTACAAGCAGGTCTGCATTCGACTTGGTGAGATCATTCAGGAACGCGGTAACGCAGTAATTTGCAGTGCCAAGGTGACGGGGATCCGACGAAGCGGTTCTCAAACTGTAGTGACGACAAATCAGGGCGACTTCGAAACAAACCTCGTCGTTAACTGCGCCGGCCTGCATTGCGACCGTGTGACGAAGATGGGCGGTACGAAACCTGATTCCAAGATCGTTCCCTTCCGAGGTGAGTACTTCGAGCTAATCGAAGAAAAGAAACATCTCTGTCGGAATCTGATCTACCCGGTTCCCGATCCAAAGTTTCCATTCCTTGGCGTGCACTTCACTCGCATGATTGACGGCAGTGTTGAATGTGGCCCGAACGCTGTGCTGGCCTTTGCTCGCGAGGGTTACACAATGGGCACCATCAACATCAAAGATCTATTCGAAAGCCTGACGTATCCTGGGTTCATCCGGATGGCGATGAAGCATTGGAAGATGGGCATGGGCGAGATGTGGCGGAGCTTCAGCAAGGCGGCGTTCGT
>JBGCDN010000519.1:0-4312 GCA_045105495.1 Planctomycetaceae bacterium | reverse complement strand
GAACGCTTTGATGTCGGTGGTTTGCCCATCGCGTTTGGTCAGTTCGGGTTTCGGGTCGAACATGTCAACGGCGCTGGGCGCGCCTTCCATGAACAGCCAGATGACGGACTTGGCCTTCGCCGGAAACTGAGAACGCAGCGGCGAAAGCGACGTGCGTTCCGTTTCGTTGCCGAGGAGTTTTTGTTCGGCAAGTAGGTTCGCCATCGCGATCATGCCGGCTCCACTGCCTGCGCGCCTAAGCCAGTCGCGACGAGAGAGCGGGGCGGCGATACGGCCGCACGGAAAGTTGGGTTTCGGTTCGTTCATGATTTTTGTCCGTTAGTAGGCCGGACCGAGCTGAGCGAAGTTCCGGTACGATTGCCGAAGCGGCGTCGCTTCTTAATACGTCTGGGGTGGCCGGGGTTGGACTGAGTCTGCGAAGGAAACCCCGGGGTTTCGCTCGTTCCTCGCTCCAACCCCGGCCACCCATTCAGTGAAAGTTGGGCACTTTGATTTTTCTAATCGACGTAAATGAACTCGTTCAATCCGAACAGCGATTGGCAGAAATCGGCAACGGCTTCGCGACGTGCGCTGTCTTCGTTTCGATCGGTTCGGGTTTTGGTTTGTGATTCGATGAACCGTATGGAAGCTTCAAGTTCAGACGGTGTTGGCTTTCGCGCGAAGGCGAATTCGAACGCGTTTCGAACGGCTTCGCGATTGTCGTTGTTCTTCATTAAGCGTTTCGCAAAGTCCTGCGAGACGGCTCGGACGAACGTGTCGTTCAGGATTGCCATCGCCTGTGGGGCGACGGTGGTGTTTTGTCTGCGCGAGCAGCTATTCATCAGGTCGGGTCGGTCGAAGGCTTGAAACAGCGGGTACGGAATCAGCCGCTTGTGAAACATGTAAACGCTGCGGCGACGTGTTGACGCGTTGTCTTTCGCAGCTTTCGGGTACGCTTCGCCTTTGATGTTGCGGGCCAGATTGGCTTCGGGCTGAATGTATGGCTTGAAGCCGGGGCCGCCCGCTTTCGGATTCAGCGTTCCGCTGACCGCCAGCATTGCGTCTCTGAGAGCTTCGGCTTCAAGGCGGCGTGGCGTCATCTTCCAAAGCAGTCGGTTTAGCGGATCGACGTTGGTTGCCAGCTTCGCGTTTGGGTTGTCGCTGCCTTGCTGCCAGACGGCACTGGTGAGGATCATTCGATGCATCCGCTTGAGCTTCCAACCATGCTTCACAAGATCGGTTGCCAGGTATTCGAGCAGTTGCGGATGAGTAGGTTCGTCGCCGCGAACACCGAAGTCGCCCGGTGTGCGAACAAGTCCGTGTCCAAAGTGATGTTGCCAAACGCGATTCACGATCACGCGAGCCAACAGGGCTCCGCCACCGTGTTCAACATCCGTCATCCAGTCCGCGAAGGCTCGTCGCTGCAGCGTGCTGGTTGGCTTCTTCACAGCAGACTTAACGCTATCCCAGTAGTGTTCGGCGGTTCGGGCGGCGGTCAGCATCGTGGGAAAACCGAGGTCCACTTCGATTTCGCGGTCGTAAAAATCACTTCGCCTGAACAGCCATGTTGTTCTTGGCTTTGCATCGAAGTCTTTGAAGAAGAACCCGTCGTCACCGCTGGGTAGTTTTGCCGTGACTCGATCGCCGCTGTGGAAAACTCGCACCAATTGGTAGTACTCGCGGGCGGAAAAAGCGTCGTACTTATGGTCGTGACACCGAGCACACGCGGTTGTGATTCCCAACAGTCCCGTGCCGACGGTCGATACGATGTCGTCGAGTTCGTTATAGCGATTGCGTAATCGTTCGCTTTTCAGGAATGAATCGGGCAGCTTGAAGCTTGTGCCGGATGTCAGGAACCCGGTCGCGGAGACGGCGTCGCTGTTGTCTGGTTCGTATTCATCACCCGCTAGTTGCCAACGCACGAACTGGTCATACGGCATATCGTCGTTTAGCGCTTTGATGACGAAGTCGCGGTACCGCCACGCGTGCGGCCGATCCTCGTCAGCCTCCTGACCGGCGCTGTCAGCGTAGCGAGCGACATCCAGCCGGTGCCGCCCCCAGCGTTCGCCGTACTGACTTGAACTGAATAGCTTGGCGACGATGGCTTCAACAGCTTCTGGCGCATTCACCGAGTGCGCGGTGGTGAATTGTGCAACCTGCTTCGGTGTCGGAGGTAAGCCAATCAGATCGAAGTAGATGCGTCGAACAAGGGTTTGAGCCGTTGCTGGCTGCGAATGAGTGACCCCGGTTTCGCGATGTTTTGCAGATACGAACAGGTCGATCGCATTCTTTGACCAGTCATCGCCCGCCACCTTCTCGGGAGCCGCTACCTCACGCAGCCGTTGAAAGCTCCAATGGTTCTTAGCCCGATCGAGTCGCGGGTCAGAAACATCCGCCCCGTCTGGCCACTTCGCCCCTTGATCGATCCAGGCTCGGAGTAAACCAATTTCTTTCGCGCTGAGCGGTTCGTTTCCTTCCGGCGGCATCCGTCTATCTTCGTCGAACCCGGAGGCCAGCTGCACCAGCAAACTGTTGCGACTATCGCCTGCCACATACGCAGGCCCGCTGTCGCCGCCATTCACGGCCTTCGCCCGCAGCCCAAGGTTCAGCTCGCCTTCCTCCACGTTCCCGGCATGGCACTCGAAGCAATGCTGCCGAAGAATTGGTTGAATGTCTTTGACGAAACTAACAGCGTCCTTTGACGCGGGTGGCAGCCCCGAATCTAACGCTTTGCGTTGAGTCTTCGGTGAAGAATCCTGAGCCAGCAGCGACGATGCGAACAGCAACAGGACGTAGGCGAAACGAAAATCAGGCCGGACAAAGGAAAACATAGGGCTTCGCTCGCGGGAATCAGTCAATGCAGTTCCTGGCAGTGTACCACGTCAGAAGCAACCTGAACAAACTGATGCTCCTCCGTCGCATCGGCGGGCTCTCTTTGGTTTGACAGCCCCCGCCTGTTCTTTAGTCTTTGCTGGCCGAAGCTGATGCCTTCGGTTGCTCCACATATCGTTTGCGACAGGGTCTTTGATGAAAGCTCACTCTCGGCTTCTTGCTGTGTTCTTAGTGTTCGTTGTAACGATGTGCGAAGGCACTGGTAGTAAGGCGAATGCGACCTGTCCTCAAGATTCAAGTGCACGGGCTCGACGGGTCGTGATTAAAGGTGAGCTGAACGCGGTCGACTGGAAGTCAATGATCGGGAAGCAAGTCGCCATCGAGGGGAAGCTCACGGTTGTTGATACGTACAACCTGGTTCGGTTCGGAGAGGTGAAAGTTGCGAGGGAACGGCTTTTCGTTCCCACAACTTCGAATGACCCGAATGATGTTGACCAGGCTGGAGTTTCATTTGAAGGTGGCAGCAACGTTGCGAAGGTCATTGCAGCGCAGAAGCTCAACGATAGGGCCGTGCTGACGCTTGATGATGGACGCAATTCGCGAGACGTTCTTCCGCCGGAGTTGTTCCCGGAATTGGGGAAGACTCAGCCGACGGTTCGGCTTGGCTCCATCATCAAAGGCGTTTCCGGGCGGATTGTTGAGAAGCGAAATACGGTCTATTTGGTGCCCGACGGGCCGCTCGATTGGGAACCGGCGAAGCGTCCAGCGAGACCGAATGTTGGAGACGCAGCCATCACCGTCGCCAGCTTTAACGTACTGAACTACTTCACCACGATCGACAATGGTTCCAACCGTGCGCGCGGTGCCGATTCGCCGTCTGAGTTCACTCGGCAGGACGCGAAAATTGTTTCCGCCATCACTGCGCTGAAAGCGGATGTTGTTGGGTTGATGGAGATCGAAAACAAGGTCGGCGCGGAAGAGCGACTGGTCGCGGCGTTGAATAAAGCAAGCGGGAAGAACGTGTTTAAGGGCTGCGGTATTCCGTCTGGCTTTCGTCGAACTCCCGGTGGTGCAGATGCCATTCGTGTGGCTCTTATCTACCGAGCTGATCGAGTATCGCCGGTCGGCGACGTGACGATGGTTAGCGATCCTGCATTCTATTCGGCTCGAACGCCCGTTGTTCAAACCTTCCGGTCAAAGCAGGGCGGCAAACCATTTACCGTCGTGGTGAACCACTTCAAATCGAAGGGCGGAGCTAGTGATGCAGATCCAGCGAACAAGAACAAAGGCGACGGGCAGGGTGCTTACAACGCCGCGCGGCGCGCTCAAGCGCTTGCGATTGTGAACTACGTCGACAGACTTGCTAAACGTACGCGAGATGCCCGCGTGCTGATTCTTGGTGATCTGAACGCCTACCAGGAAGAAGATCCGATCGATGCACTGCGGGCTAGTGGGCTGATTGACCTACAGACAATCCAGTCGGCAGAAACATTCGCCGGCG
>JBGCDN010000518.1:0-2786 GCA_045105495.1 Planctomycetaceae bacterium | reverse complement strand
TTCTGTCATCTGCTCACCCACCGGAGTTTGGCCCTGTTTTCTGCGAGTGTCCGTGCGATCCCGGCTGGAACTAAGGAGGAACCCCGGTTCGCTGCGGGGGTACCCGGAAACGTCCCCCTAAGTCTTGCTGCACGTCAAAATACAAGAGCTTCATCAGGTCACTCGACAGTTGACGCCGCCGCGTAACAGCCTGCCAGCAGATTTCTGATCTTAATCCAATTCTTCTTCCCACGTTGCTCGAATCACGTTCAATCTCCGCTGGACTGTCTGTCGTGTACACCCAATTTGTTCGGCGATTTCGTGGTTGGTGTATCCCTCCATTTTCGCAATGGCAATGCTGCGAAGTTGGTCGTCCCCCAGCTCCTTCAGCAGGGATTCGTACTGCTCGATGGCAGCGACGGCAAGTTCCGGGGTTTGCTCAACTGAGACCAAATCGTCAACCAGTTCTGAGACAACCACTCCTCCGCCGCGTCTCAGTCGTTTCTCGTGCTTCGTGAGATCTACAGCTTTCCTCACCGTAATGAGAACAAGTATTTGCCAGAGATCAGCGCGATCGTCCAGTTTTTCAAACCGTCCGTCGCCCGCCGCTCGACAGAAGCTATCGAATGCAATCATCGCGGCGTCTTCTTCATCGGCAACGCGGCGGTTGGCCGCCCGCATCCGGCTGCGGGCCAGACCAATCAGCCGGGTCGCGTACCGGTTCCAGATTTCGGTGACGGCATCGTCTTCGCCCGCCTTCAAAGCGGAAATGAAGTGTGTGATTGAGCCCGGTTCGTCCGCCATTCCACGATGGTACACGCCATTCGTGAAGAAAATCCAGCGATCACGTTACATCCGCAGGACCATTGTCGAGTTGCTTCTTGGAACCAATCCAATACGACCATGGAGAATATCAATGGCACTTCACATGCGTTCGACTATCGCCCGGACGGACATTGCAGCTGTACGTGTTTTGAAGGCCGGAAAGGTCTTTCTGCTTGTCGGGCCCGCCGGCGACAGGGTGGTCATAAAACAGGATAGCGGGGTCAGTCGATCTCACTACAAAAGCGTTCGGCACGCAGTGAAAGCAGTCGATCCAAGCGCTCGAATGAAGATTCTCAAGCCAGCCGAACTTTCGGCTCTCGCCATATTCGCAATCGATATGGAACGGTTGGCGGAGTACCACGGCGAAGATGAAGTTGCTGCGGCCCGCGGCCTGAGAGAAGCCGTTCGCGGGGCCGCGCGTAATCCGATCGTGAAGATGCATGCTCAGAAAGTACTTTCGATCGAGGATGCGATCGTTGACCTTGGTCGTGGGAATCGCGGTGGTATCAGGGCGTTCGCCCGCGCACTACGAGGCAAGGGGCTAACTCAATTCGGAGAGATTATCGCCGTTGATCTGTTCAATCAAAATTCCGATCGCTTCTCTCCGGTTGCTCGTCCGATGAACAGAGAACTTGGCGGATTTACTTTTAGACTCCAAGTCTGCGTGAACGTTGGGAATGTTCTTGCGATTGCAGAAAGCGGCGGCTTTCGGATGAGTGCGTTGGATGCCGCTGACCCCTCCGCGTACGGGCACCAGGACATTTCGGCTTCGCTTGCCCACTCTGAGCGCGCCGACGATTGGTTTGGTCGAGTCTTGGTCAACCCAGTGAAACGCCTCGAATACGCCGGCAAGATTGTTGACGATCTTGAGGCAATGCTGCACCCGAAAAGGACCGCACTTCGTATCCGTCGGCTTGGAAGCAAAAAGCGGGCCATGCATCGACTTGATACCGGAATTGTCATGGGCGGCCGGAAAATTCTCGCACACCTCACCAACAAAACACACGGTGGCCGCAATGCCATGCCGGGCATGCGGGACAGATTGAAACTGCTGCAACAACTCGGGTAACGGAAGAAGCCACCCAGACTGACCAAACGGATACGACGACGGAACGAACTCGAGAGTTGCTGGCTGAGATCGGTGGCGGCTTGAAAGACAAAAGCGGGCCCCTGTCTTCCTGGTCCCGGCATAAGCCAGCGACCCTCCTGTTTTTGTCGTCATGTTAATCGCGGCTCAAACGCAGACCGGTGGCTTACGGGGTTTCCGAGTCCTTTTCCGAAGATGCTCTAATGTGGGCACGTACGGATCTGTGGGAGATCGGGTGCGATCGGGCGTACCGAAGCGATGCCTTCCCAGCCCAATCGATGAGACTCGGCACGGTTAAGTACCGTCTGTTGTGCCGTAGTTGGGTAGCCGACGCTCACTGAGACAGTCCGCCCCGCCCGCCGATAGGGTCGGCTGAGACTAACGGGCGGCGTCTCCGAAGGTGAAGAGCTAACTCAACTCGTCACGGCAAGCACCGAGGTTAAGTCCCGACCGGCGTCAACTGTGGGTGGCCGCCATTGCTTGCAATCGCGGTCGCGTGAGCGACATGAGGTCAGCCCAGAGACCTCATGTGCCTCCGGCACACCGATTGACAAGCAATCGGTGCCAACCACCCCGCGTTTGTCCCAATTAGGATTCGGTGACTGTCCAATCTTCGAATCGAATTCCGGAGACCTTCTCAAAATCCACGGAGTTGCATGTCAGCAGCAGTGCGTCGTTATCGAGGCAGATTGCCGCAATCTTGAGGTCCATGGTGCCGATGCGAATTTCTTTAGAACGCAGGTTTGTGAAGATCTCGGCAGCACCGATAGTGAAGTCCAGCAATGGGACCGAGCAATATAGTTGCAGGTGCTTCTTCAGCTTCGAGTAGGAAGCAACATGATCCTGGACCTTCTTTAACTCTTGCGACGTGTGCCATCCATCCGCGTGTTTGTTC
>JBGCDN010000517.1:0-7678 GCA_045105495.1 Planctomycetaceae bacterium | reverse complement strand
ATTCAGCAGCTTCGATTCATTTACTCAGGTTGATCAGCTGGAGCAGAAGCAACTGGTTCAGGCCGTTCAGCAACGACTGGCATGTCTTGTGGCTCTGCGATTTCTGGCTGGTCATTGTCTGCCGCGTCCGCGTCTGGTGTAGCCACTGCGGGTATGATTACGGCTGCTGCAGTTGGCTTGGTCGGTTTGCTGGGAGACTTCTGTTTGCCGCCTTCGGAGATTGCCGGCTTGAGTTGACGCAACCGGGCAATCGCATACCAGAGCTCTGCCATTCCAATCGATGCTACGCAGAACAAGCCCCAGCTAAGCCAGCTAATCGAATGCATGTCCATTCTGTAGGTCGCCATGCTGGCAAGGCCACCGATGACGGCCAGCGAGATCAACAGAGCTCGCAAAGCCAGATGCGAACGCATTCGTTTCCATGCGTGGTCGGCGAGTGCAGATCGAGCTGAGTAGTTAGCGACCTCTCGCAACGACTGGATGTTGGCTCGCATTTCTTCTGCGTCCAAGTCGTTTTGAACGCGACGTTGGTGCTTTTCTTCCTGGTGCAATTTCAGGTCTGCTACCACACCGCCAACGGGTTCATCACCGTCGCTCCAAAGCGGAGCCATGAGCTCTTTGGTTTCTTCAACCGTGTGCGGCTTTGTGGCAACTGGCTTACTTGCCGCCGGTGGGAGTGCAGTATCGTCACCACGCGAACGAGCCAATAGCTGTTCCATGTAAGCAGCCACGTAGTCCGGGCTCTCGATGTCGGCCGCAGCTTCAGGTTCGGACACAACGGTTGCCGAACCGACATGTTCCTCAACAGTACTGTCGCTAACGTCAGCAGATGGTGTGTTGAACTGGGCTGGCATCGGCATTGTCCCGGTGGCAGGCGCTGAATCCATGCCGAACATGTCCGCGAGCTCGGTTCGAAGAGCCTCAAGGTGTTCTGTCTGTTCTGGCGTTGCCTCTTCGGTCGGCTGCGGAACGTCTACCTCTGGCATTGGAACGCTTGGAAGCTCCGCCTCAGCTGCTTCTACATTTGGCGGGGCCACTGGTGGTGCTGCAGCTGCGGCAGCCGCGGCGGCATCCGCACTAATTGCAACACGCTTCTGCTCGAGCTCTTGTCGGGCTGCTCGGATTTTCTCTCGTTCGTAGTTGAGTTCGTCCTCCGCCCGTTTCACATCGAGCTCTCGGTCAGTCAGCTTCTCCGCCCGCTCGTCCAATCGCTTTGTCCGTTCGTCCAGTTCGCTAGACAGAACCGATCCCGCAACCGACGACAGAGCGCTTTCTCCGGGCTGCTGTTGAAGCGATGCCACCAGTTCTTCGATTCGAGCGTCTCTGGCTTCAAGCTGCTCTCGCAAGGCAGTGACTTCACCGGCATCGATCGGGTCGGCACCAGGTGTTTGCAGCTGTGCTTCGAGAACCTGAATTCTCGCCGCCTGATCACTCAATCGCTGCTCACGTGATTGCAACTCTGCGCGAAGGGTATCAAGGTCGCCGCTATCGGCTTCACTGATTTCTTCTTCCAGCTCACGTGTGCGAGCTCGAAGTGTTTCAACTTCGACGTTCCGATGCTCGAGCAGTACCTTCACATGTTCAAGCTCTTCACTTAGCTGCTCTACTTCGGGACTTGAACCAGGCTGCTGATCCTGAGCACTAGCAAGGCTAGCATTGGCCGTGGCCAGTTCTTCATCGCGTTCCGCCAACTGTTGCCGAAGCTGTTCCAGCTCTTCGAGCCGTGCGTCGATTCCTTCCGAAATATCAGCGTTCGCAGTTTCCTGGTTTTCTGCCGCGTCCAGTTGGTCGCGCAATCGCTCTGATTCCTGAATCAGGTCGTGGCGCTGTTGGTTGAGGTCGGCTAACTGATCGCGAGCTTCCTCGAATGCAGCCTGAGTCGTTGCCAACTCGGTGGACGCTGCTTCGAACGCGGCTCTTGTTTCAACGAGCTCCGCTTCCAGTTCTGGGTTCTCTGGCGATTGCTCGACGCTCTCCGTTTCGGCGGCAGCTTCCAGCTGAGCGTGGAACTCGGCTTCACGTTTTGCCAGCGACTGTTCCAATTCCTGCAGAGTCGTTTCCTGGTCAGTCAGCTCGGTTTCGCGACGGCAGATCTCTGCGTATCGATCGGCTTGTTCGGCCAGAAGTTTGTCGTGGTGTTCGGCCTTCTCTGAAGCCCATTGTTCCTCAGCCGCGTTTAATGCAGCCAATCGAGCCTCGATATCGGCAGTCTGTTCGGCAAGTTCCTGTTCGCGAGCTTCGACCGCCGACAACTGTTCTGCAATCGCATCCGCATCCGAACCGTCATCAGATGTCGTTGAGACCTCTGCTGCCGCTTGAGCCAGCTCTGCAGCTTGTTCCGCTTTCAATTCTTCGAACTGTGTTCGTTGTGCCGACAGCTCGTCCTGCTGCTCTGCAAGTTCATGAGAACGTGACTGCAGTTCAGCTTCGCGGCTCTCGATCTCAACGCGCAGTTGTTCCAGTGCAGACTGTTGTTCCTGTTGCTCAGAATCGAACGCATCACGACGCTGCTGCCATTCTTCCTGACGCTGTCGTTCCAGCTCATCAAACTGGTTCGCGCGGCGTTCGAGTTCTGCTCGCTCGGCGGCGAGTTCTGACTCTAGCTTCTCGACTTCAGTTCGTAGCGTGGTTGCTTCACTGGACTGCTGTTCGAGCAATTCTTCTCGGCGAGCAACTTCTTTGGTTAGCTCCAGCAGCTCGCGGCGTTCAGCGTCGAACTTCGCTTCTTGTTCTGCAAGCCGACTCCGCAGCGCCTCGTTTTCGGAATTCGTACCTGTAGCCAGTTCGGCCTGAGAGTTGAGTTTCTCTTCGACTTCCTGTTGTAGCGCTGCAAGTTCAGTTTGCCGGCTGTCGAGGGATTGTCGCAGCGTTTCTGCTTCATCCCGGAGCTGTTGTGCCTTGGCCTCTGCTTCGCCTTGTGCCTGTTCACGAGATTCCAACTCGCGAGCGCGGTCTGCCAGTTCGTCGGATCGTTGGCTAAGCGTCGCGTCGAGTTCATTGATTTCGGCGAAGCGTCGTTGAATGTCTGCGTCTGTGGTTTCCTGCTGTTGCAGTAGAGAACTGAGTTCTCCGGACCGAGTCTCAAGCTTTTCCGAACGCTCGTTGAGACGCGCTTCCAGTTCTGAAAGCTCGGTTCGTCGACGTTCCAGCTCTTCATCACGAGCGTCGCAGTTGTCGCTGCGAGACTGCATTTCAGCGGTCAGAACTTCAAGCTGGCCGAGCTGTTCGTTTAGATCGTTCGCACGAACGTTGAGAGCTTCTTCGCGTTCGCGGTGCTCTGATTCCAGTTTCGCGATAGCAGCTTCACGCTGTTTCAGTTCCTGCTGAACACGTTCCGAGGTGCGTTTGTGATCCTGCCGTTCGGCGTCCAACTTGTGCCATTGGCGGTCAAGTTCTTCCTTGTCTGCGTTAAGCTGATCCCAGCCGCGAGCAAGTTCCTGAGAACCGGTGCTAGCGTCGCCTTCGCGGCGTTGGAGGTCCTGTTCCCAGCTTTCCAATCGCGAAGTTAGTGCCTTGAGATCAGCCTCGCGTTGATCCATGCCAGCTCGAAGCTGCGAGACATTTTCAATCGCGGCGGTATCCGCCAGTTGCTTTTGATCTAGTGCTTCCCGAGACTGATTCAATTCAGCCCACTGCGCTTCGAGTTCTGCGCGGCCGTTGTCGAGTCGGCTTTTTTCTTCTTCGAGCCGAGTCAGTTTGGCTTCTTGCTGTGAGAGGAACTCTTCTTTGTCGTCGAGTTCGGCTTGTCGAACTTTGAACTGCGATTCGCGTTCGTCCAGTTCAACCTGTCGCGCATCGACTTCGTTCTTCTGGTCGCTTAGCCCAAGCAGACGATGACGCTCTTGAGCGATGTTGGCAGCTTGAACATCCAATTGCTCACGCTGTTCGTCAATCTGGCGCTGCTGAGCCTCCAGTTCGGCTCGCTGCTGACTGAAGTCGCTTGTGGAAACGTTGCCTTGCTTTTCTGCAAACTTGCGTTGAGCGGCTTCCAACAAGGCCCATTGCGCTGCGACGTCTTTGCGTTGAGTTTCGATTTCTTCCGCTTCGGCAGCCAAAGCATGGAACTGCTCGCGGTGCTGATCGATTGATCGAACATCGCCGGCCAGCGTTTGATGTTCCTCTGCAAGGGTGTGTTCTCGGAAGCTGATTTCTTCTTCGAACTCAGCAGACCGCATTTCGAACTCGATCGTCTGAGTCGAGAGTTCTTTTGCTTTGTCGCTGAGGATGGCAACATGCCGGGCGATGACTGCGGTTCGGAAATCGGGTGAAGCAGCTGGAGCCAACTGTTCCTGCGTCGTTCGATCTGATTCAGCCAGAGCCTCTGAAACCCACTGAGACACGGTCTGTCCGGAAGGCAGCGAGTCCATCGCCAAAGGCGCGTCTGTGCTTGTTTCCGCAGCGACCTCTTCAATCGCTTCTTCCAGCGAGCTGAGGATCTCTGATTCTGTTCGCGGCCTGGTTTCGACGAATTGAACCGGTGGCGATTCTGGCGTTGGTAGCAGTTCAACGAACTCGCCCACCTTTGCGTAACGCACTCGCATGACGACAGGTCCGAGAGCGATACGGTCGCCGACTCGCATTGGTTCTTCGTCAAGAACCGGAATGTCGTTCAGCCATGTTTGCTTCGCGACAGCTCTCACAACAACCTGGCCATTGTTAGAGACCAGGACGCAATGCTGCGGCGCAACGCCTGATGCATTTACGTAGATGGCAGATGCTGCATCGGAACCAACAGCAAAAGAACCATCGACCAGAGCTGTGGCAGGGCAGTCGATTGCTCGGCCAACAGGTTCGATGACGAGCAGTGATTTTTGAAGGTCTGTCGCGGACATAAAATCCTGGACTCCAAGCCGTGGGGGCGGCTTCAGTAGGGATTGATTCTGTGTTCAGCTGGAGCAGCGTTGTGATCGTGCAACGTGTTGTCAGAAAACAACGTCTCAGGCATATACCCCATAGATGGGTGTCGGTCAAAAACGTTAGGACCCTATTACGCTACCCACAGCCACAGTCTTGCCTGGTTCCGCAACAGCCCATTCAGACGGAAAAACCGACGTAAACACGGGAAGCATGAGATCAGTGCTATTGTTCTGTTTAGAAGCCCTTGTGGCTGCCACAAGAAGACCGATCGTTACAGTCCGCACTGTTCTGGCTCCCGCGCGAGTGATAAACTCGAAGACCGCTTGACCAACATTGATTGACCAGCCACTCACCCCACATGACAGAAAACCTGCCCAATTCGGACCTCGGTGACCTCGCCGAAAAGACACTCGGCGACTTCAAATTGCTACGGCGACTTGGTCGAGGCGGGATGGCTGAGGTCTATCTGGCTGAGCAAAAATCGCTGGGTCGGTTCGTCGCGATCAAGATCCTTCTGCCGGAGATGTTGAAGGAATCTGACGACGTCCCTCTGAAGCGATTCGAACAAGAAGCGCGAACAGCGGGTGCGATTAGCCATCCGAATATCGTGCAGGTTTACCTCATTGGTGAGCAAGACGGCCTGCACTACATCGTTCAGGAGTTTGTTGAGGGTGTGAACCTCAGCGAGTTCATTAAGCGGCATGGGCCCCCCAACGCGGCGACCGGATTGAAGATACTCGAACACGTCGCTGCGGCTCTCAAAGTCTCGGGCGACGCCGGCATTGTTCATCGCGATATCAAACCGGAAAACATCATGCTGACCGGCAGGATGTCGGAAGCCGACGGAGTTGATGTTGCTAAGGTCACAGACTTCGGATTGGCTCAATTGGCACAAGCCCCCGAAGCGCTCAATCTGACCCAGCGCGGAACCACTATGGGGACGCCGCTGTACATGAGCCCCGAACAGATTAACGGTGAGAAGCTTGATCCACGAAGCGACATCTATTCGCTGGGGGTGACTTGTTATCACATGTTGGCGGGTCGGGCGCCGTTTCGCGGCGAGACGGCGATGGCTGTGGCCGCTCAACATCTGCAGGACACACCAGATCCGCTGCAGCAACGTCGCCCCGATTTGCCGAAGTCTGTCTGCGATCTTATTGAACGCATGATGCAGAAGGCGCCCGATGGCCGCTTTCAAGACGCCACGGCGCTGCTTGAAGCGATTAAGAAGGCCAAGACGGCAATCAACGACGGTCAGACAGACATGTCACTCTCCGCGCTTGGTATTCCGTCGATGGCGACGCATTCCAAAGCCCGAAAGTCGAAGCGAACCGAAGTTGCGATAATGCTGGCGAGCTGTCTTGGCGTTGCTGGGATTTCTGCAGCACTCGGACACTACATGCGTCCGATCGATCCGCTTCGCGTTCCGGCTGCCGCGATTGAGAACCGATTGCCGACCCGCGACGCTCAGTTTGCCTTCGCTGTTGCGAATCCCGAAAGCAAGGCGGCCTGGCGAGCGGTAATTGATAACTACGGCGATGAACCGTTGGAAGGCGGTTGGGCCAGAGTTCATTTGGGACGCATTTACCTAAACGAAGAACGCTACACGAACGCTCGCGAACTATTCGCCGAAGTTCAGCAGAACGAAGAAGAGTCTCTGCAAGTGCAAGGGACTATTGGCCTCGCAGCCGTTCTTCTGCGGACGGACCAACTGGATGAAGCCGCAAAGCTAATCGAATCTGTCGACGAAGACGGCACTCTTGGGACTGCGATGCGGGGTTGGTACAACGAAGTGACTCGACAACTTCGAAATCGCGATCAGTAGTAAACGAAAAAGCGACGCAACAATTCGTTGCGCCGCTCTTCTCGCTACAAGGTGTCGGGGCATAGCGGCGTCAACAGCCGACTGTGCCTTGTGGTTTCATCTGCCACTGTAGGTGCAGCCGAACGCGACTTATCGAAGGTCGAACAGTTCTTCACCGGTATTCAGGTCAGAGACATCAAGGTCAGGGTTGGCGAAGAACAAGTCCAGGCCATTCGCTCCCGTCAGTTCATCTACCTGAGCATCATCGAATGCCGTTTCAGATCCGTCTTCGACCGACAGGAAGGCGTTGCCATTTTCTCGTTCGCCAGAACCAGTTCCTGTCACATTTGCAACGCGTGTTGCGTAGTCACGACCTGATTGCCATTCGGCCTGAATGAGTCGTAGGTCCGACAGTGAAAGCCCTGTCGTTCCAGCAACGACAATGTCGTCGTCTGCTCCGGCGGATACATCGTCTGCCCCGTTGCCAGCGACAATCACGTCCCGAGCACCACCACTGGTGATGATGTCGGCTCCATTGCCAGCCCGAATCAAGTCTGAACCAGCCGCACCAACGATGCTGTCTCGTCCACTCGCACCGCGAAGCTCATCATTGCCGGAACCGCCAAGGATCATGTCGGAACCACCGCCACCGTTCGCCAACAAACGGACGTCAGTGTCTTCGCCATCGATGGTGTCGTTTCCGTCAGATGTTTGAACCCGAACCTCAGAAACTCCGACGCTCGCGATAGCATCAATGTCTACGGTGTCTGCTTCGCCGCCAGTGCGAAGGAAGATTCGGCTACTTTGAGTCTGAACAGTGAAGTTGGCTCCACCCGTGACAACAACTTCAGCTGAATCGCCTGCCGCTGCAATGCTTGCATCAACTGCAAGATCTCCGGTGTCGATCACAGTTTGATCGTTGCCGTTACTGGCCTGGACAACATCGTTGCCGTCATCTGAGCTAATGAATGTAACATCGTTTCCAGCACCGCCCTGAATGGTGTCGTCGCCGGCCCC
>JBGCDN010000516.1:0-15122 GCA_045105495.1 Planctomycetaceae bacterium | reverse complement strand
TTGTTACTCGATCTTATGATCGAACAAATTCCCGCATGGTTCATCTCAGCCTGTTGATATATCGGAGCCTCGTGACCAACTTCTGGTCACGAGGCTCTTTGCATTTACACTGAACGCCTGTGGTTTGGTTCTTCAGCTGTGAGGGCGGTGCATGCTCGCAAACGCTGGAACGCCGCTCCTATGGGCAGGGTTGTTTCACCTTCTAATTGGGAATTTCATAGTCGGAATTCTTGAAGGGTTGGCCGTCGCGCGACTTGCGAAGTTGCGGGAGGGTGTTTGTATGTGCCTTATGGTCGTTGCGAACTACTTGTCGGCGTGGGTAGGTGTGACATGGCTGTTCGATCCGTCAAGCAATCTCTGGTCGGGTGTAACGATTGAGAACCTTCGTTGGATGCTCCTGATACAGGTTTCCGCTGCGTTTTTTTGGACAGTCTTGGCTGAGCTTCCGTTTATGTTGGTGAGTAGCCGATTTCTTTCGGGCACGGTCAAACTTGGCTTCGCGCGAAAGATGGGCGTGCACTTCATCGTTCAGTTTGCAAGCTACCTCGTCTTGTCGTTGTACTTCGCGATGTTCAGTGTCACTAGCGCCTTGTCTTCGGAAGTCGTTCCGAGCAGCCAGCTTATGCCAGAGAACGTACGGGTGCTCGTTCTGGAGAGGGAGGAGTCAAGAGTTGTTGAGTATGGGCGAGATGGCAATAGTTTCGATCTTGTCTCGCTGGAAGGCGTAGCTCGAAAGGGCGACCGGTTGTTGGTGCAGCCCCGGCCTGCTGGTCAATGGTCAATCGCTTTGGTCCGTAGAGCTGGTTTGAACGAGCAGAAGGTGGTCTTCAGCGTACTGGACCACGTACAGGAGAAGCACGTCCCACGAAATTCTTCTGGCGTCCCAAGCCAGTGGTTCACGCGTGCTTGGGATGAACAGAACCACCTAGGCCAAGGTGAAACAGAATGGACCTTCTATGGTGACATTTGGGGTAATGGTATTCGGGCCGAGTCGCCGCGCAAAACTCGTCAGTTTGGGTTTAGCTGTCCGTTGTTTGGATGGACGTGTAATGAAGTGACTCGACTGCCGAATGGTGTTGCTGTGTTTCGGTTTGGTGAGGATCAGATTTGTCTCTACGACCCGGAAACCAACCGCGCCGCTCTGCTGGGTCGGGGCACCAGCGTGCTTCCATTACTCACACAGTCGGGTGAGTAGCAAGCCGGCGACTTTCTACGTGAACTGGATTTTCTTTTTGAGTGCGCGTTCGTCATCATGAGGGAAATACTCTTTCCCCAACAGGCGACCTCATGACGACACGTTTCCTCGCACTCTTGGTTACTTCGCTTCTTGTGGCACCGGCACTCGCTCAAAACGCTGCGAATCTGAACAAGAAATACGCGACCGTCAAACTCGAAGCCGACCTCAGTGACCTAAGTGAGAA
The DNA here is from genome assembly GCA_045105495.1 of Planctomycetaceae bacterium. Taxonomy (GTDB): domain Bacteria; phylum Planctomycetota; class Planctomycetia; order Planctomycetales; family Planctomycetaceae; genus CAYNWT01. The sequence continues at coordinate 13,701 of JBGCDN010000516.1, read as the reverse complement.
TCAGAAGAAGCTGCTGGTTCACCTTATCGAGGCTGGCAAACTCATGGATCAGGCGTTTTGGCAGCAGGCTTACGGTAATAGACGAGCGTTGATGGGTGGACTGAAGAGGCCGGCACAGAAGAAGTTTGCAAGGATTAACTATGGTCCTTGGGATCGGTTGGATGGCAATAAGCCGTTTGTAGACGATGTTCGCGAGAAACCCGCCGGAGCCAACTTCTATCCATTGGATATGGCAAAAGACGAGTTCGAAAAGCACATCGCATCGAATCCCCGGGACGAGGCGAAGTTCAAGAGTCTTTACACGGTCGTGCGGCGGAATACCGATGGTCGACTCTATTCTGTTCCTTATCGCAGCGCTTATGGTTTTGTGTTGAGAAAGGCTGCGGCTCAGCTTGAGGAAGCGGCAGCGCTGGCAGAAGACGATGGGTTCCGTCAGTACCTTACGGCCCGGGCGAAGGCTCTTCGGGACGACAAATACCAGCCAAGCGATTTGCTCTGGATGGACATGAAGAGCAATCAGATCGATTGCGTGATCGGTCCGATCGAAACGTACGAAGATCAGCTATTCGGCTACAAGGCTGCATTCGAGTGCTACGTCCTGATTAAGGATATGGCATGGAGCGAACGCCTCAGCAAATACGCCGCACTCTTACCGAAGCTGCAAGAAGGATTGCCTGTTGAGGACAAGTACAAGCAGGAAAAGCCTGGATCGAATTCAGATTTGAACGCCTATGATGTGGTCTACTACGCCGGTGACTGCAACGCAGGTTCCAAGACAATTGCCATCAACCTTCCGAACGACGAAGAAGTGCAGCTCGCGAAAGGGTCACGTCGCCTTCAGCTTAAGAACACGATGCAAGCCAAGTTCGACACGATCCTCGTCCCTCTGGCAGAGAAGTTGATTGTCGAAGACCAACGCAAGCACATCACCTTCAATGCGTTCTTCAGCAATACCATGTTTCACGAAGTTGCGCATGGGTTGGGAATTAAGAACACGATCACTGGTAAAGGAACCGTGCGTGATGCGCTGCGGGAAACTTCCAGTGCTCTGGAGGAGGGGAAGGCAGACATTCTGGGGCTGTACATGATCGACTCCTTGCTCGATAGCGGTGAGCTCACCGAAGGCGACCGGATGGACTACTACGTGACCTTCATGGGCAGCGTGTTTCGATCTGTCCGGTTCGGAGCGAGTAGTGCCCATGGCAAGGCGAACATGATTCGGTTCAACTTCTTTAAAGAACGCGGCGCGTTCACTCGCGGCGAAGATGGGCTCTATCGGATCAATCCAGACGCGCTGAAGAAGGCAGCAACCGAGCTGACTCAGGTCTTACTTCGCTTGCAGGGTGACGGTGACTATGCCGCCGCCGCAAAGTTTGTTGAAGAGAACGCATTCGTTGGAGCCACGTTGCAAGCTGATCTTGAGCGCCTCAATGCTGAAGGAATTCCTGTGGACATTGTCTTTGAGCAAGGGGCAGAAGTCTTGGGGCTGAAGTAGTTGTCGAGGCAGAGAACGAAGGACGTTGCGTGGGTCATTCGTGGTTACACGCTCATACTGATTCCGATCGTGGTCGCGGTTGGGCTTGGATGTAAGTACTACGATGGGCCGGGACGCGATTGGATTAACAATTGGGGCCCGGCGAGCGTTGCCTACGAATTGCTTTTCATGTTGGTCGCTTTCTTGTTCGCCCCGCGGCGGTCTTCAATCACGCCGATCGCCATCGGGGTACTCGTAGCGACCTGCCTTATTGAATTCTCGCAACTTTGGCGGGCTGAGTGGCTTCTGGCGATCCGCGAGAATTTGTTTGGGCGATTACTGCTCGGGAGCTCGTTCAGTTGGTGGGATTTCCCAGCGTATGTTGTTGGCTGTCTGCTTGGTGTCCTGCTGCTTCGAGGACTCAGTGACTTGGGAGTCCGGAAGAACGATCAGGCAGATGCCTATGACTGCAACCAGTGAGCCTGCCATGGCCGTCGCAGTGATCTTGGTTCCATACTTCATCCGCACCATCGGGATTGCGAACAGCGGGCAAGTCGCGAGCAGCGTTTGAGCGATTCCAACGTCCGCATATTTGAAGGCGACTTGGCTGAACCAAACTCCGAGCCATGTGCCACATAGAACGGCCGGTAGGAATTTGCGTAGGAGCTCTGGTTGCAGTAGCTGTGAGATGGTTGAGGCCAACTGTCGCTTTAGGCCGATGACTGCTCCCGCAAGTATCCCGGCGAGTAGCATGCGAATGAATGTCGCTTCGAGAGCGCCGAGATCTTCCATGGCGATTTTGGCTGCGACAGCTCCAACAGCCTGGCAAACCGAAGCAGCCGTGCCGTACAGAATTCCCTCTCGTTGTGTTCCAGGGTAGTGACCGGGCTCTTCGTCTTTGCCATCACTCTCACGAATGACCCAGATAATGCCCGCGAGCGTCATCACTATGCCAACCGCGCTTGCCCAGACAAGTACTTCTCCGAGAAGTAGCCAGCCGAGTACTGCCGCGAACACAGGTGCGGTTGTCGTAACAATCAGGCACCGTCTCGCACCGAGGATTTGCAAGCTACGGAAATAGCAGGTGTCGCCAATTGTCAGTCCGATCAGCCCACTGATGCCGAGCCAGCCCCATGCCTCCGTGCTGGCTGTCAGAAACGGTGTTCCATTGATGCCCGAGAGAATCAGCAACTGGACGAAAAGAATCAGAACCGCGATCGCGATCTTAGAGAAATTCATCCCCCAAGCGGTGAGCTTGGTTTCCGCATACAGCAAGCTTGAAAAGGCCCAGAGTACTGCCGCCGACAATCCTGCGACTTCCCCGATGCCCATGGTCTTCGCCCTTTGTGATTTCAAAGCGCGGCATGATAGGTGTAAGTATTGACGTCGTCGAGGTGCCAGCGTCACCGTAGTTGGGCATTACAAGCTGCATCCACAAACCGCCGCGCGCGAACAAAGGGCTTGCTGGATTTGCCAGCAAGCCCTTCGGGGTTCTCAATGATCTTCTCAGTGGCTCCAGGAGTGCGAGCCACTGGAGTTTAAAAGGTCATGATCGAGTCCATGCCGAGGAATGTCTCTGCGTAGTCCAATCCGGGAGCCCAGTCGTGCCGGACTTCTGGTCGAATAACGAGGTTGTCACGGAGCTTGATGTTCACCCCGAAAGTAATGTCGTTCACTGAGACTCCGGAGACGTTCCACCATTCGTAGCGAATACCGGCCGCCAGTGAATCACTAAGCGTGTACAAGAAGTAGTTGTTGATTCCATATTGACGGTCGGGTAGCAAGCCCAGTGGTCCAACGCCGTCTGTATCGAGGTAGTCACCCTGGATGACGTAGTTGAAGTTGTCCGTGAGTTGAGTATCCAGAACAATACTGTGTCCGTAGCCGTTACCTCGTGTTCCAAAGTTTCCGGAGGTTGCGATGTAGGTGGCAGTTGCATCTTCAGAAAGCCCGACGCTGACGCCGCCAAGGAAACTCGAACCACCATTGTTGGTGTCAAACCCGGTGTCCCAGCCTGAGGTCCAACCACCGTACACAGTCACATTGTCGTTGACGTTGTAGGTACCGAGCACTCCTGTGTGGGTGAAGGGCTCGCTGTTGTACATCGTGAATGCGTGGCTGTAGAAGAAGTTGTCGGGAGCCGTAACGACTTCGTATCCAACAAGCGTGAAGAAGTGGCCAGCCTTCACAGACCAGTTGCCCGACGCGAGTTCGATGTAGGCCTGAGGAAAAGCGAAGGCGAACTGACCGTGGTCGAAGCCATTGTCAAAGTCCCAACGGCCCGGACTATTTCCGAACGCTTGGGTATCCGCACCATCGACACCGTACATGGCATCAACTCGGAAGCCCCAATCGAGCCCGTCACTGCCGTCGGCAACCTTCTCAACAAACAGCCATGCCTGGTGGGTATTCCAGCGGTGTGCGTGCGTGTTGAACCGTTGCAAGCCAGCTCCGCTGCTGGCATCGCGGCTATGCCACCCGCCTTGTAGCCACCCGCCGTATACAATTCCGCCTTCGTCTTCTTCCTCAGCCGGGTAGTATTGCTGTCCGGACTGATCGGGCGCGCCTTCGGCAAAGTCGCTGCTAGAGAATTCGAACACACCATTCATCGCGCCTGTTAGCGAGTCTTGCGCGGAGGTGAGTCCAGTCATCAGCAATCCAAGGCCCATTGCTGCGAGTGTTTTCTTTAACACGTCTAACTCCTGGTCGCTCTGTCTGAGTCGCGATGGTTTGTCCAAACGCGACAGTGGGTCGGGTTAAAACCAGTCTGAACGCAGACACGGCCACCACAGTTGTTGCTATCGACAGAAGCAGAACTGAAAAACAGGAGCGACAAGTCACACTGTTAAAGAAGGATTACGCGAGAGAATCAATTCGATCGTCAAATCTTGCCATTCTTCGCAGGCTGAGCAGAACTCATGGCGCACTTGCTGCGATAGCAAGTAGATCTCACGGGGTGTCTAAGGAGGCGCCTTGAGCTTGCCGTGGAAGTCATCTCATGCGGCGAAGAGCCGGGCGAGGATTACCCATTCCCCAACGTCGTCGCCGCCGCACTCCGATGCAACTGGAACCTAAGCGAATAGAGCGTCAACGAAGCTGTCTGGGTTGAACAACTCGATGTCGTCAACCTGTTCGCCAACTCCAATGTACTTCACTGGGATATTCATTTTGTCTCTGATTGCCACGACGACACCGCCTTTGGCTGTGCCATCAAGTTTAGACAGAACAAGTCCCGTGCAGTCGATTGCCTCGCCAAAGTTCTGTGCCTGGCTGAGTCCGTTTTGGCCGGTTGTTGCATCAAGAACCAGCAAGCTCTCGTGGGGTGCGTCGTCGACCAGCTTTGCACAGACTCGACGAATCTTGCCCAGTTCGTCCATGAGGTTCTTCTGGGTCTGTAGCCGCCCAGCAGTGTCTACGATGACGACATCCGCTCCCGTGTTCACTGCGTGCTCGCAACCAGCATAGGCGACACTGGCAGGGTCAGCTCCGCTATCTTTGCGGACGATCTCGCAGCCAAGTCGTTCGCTCCACATCGTAAGTTGTTCAACCGCCGCCGCGCGGAATGTGTCTCCGGCTGCGAGAACTACTGATCGACCTTGCGATTGAATGAGCTTCGCGATTTTGGCGATCGAAGTTGTCTTGCCAACACCGTTCACGCCGGCCACAAGTATCACCGTTGGCTTGCCGTCCGACATGTTGAGTGGGGACAACGGGTTAGACATGTCCCAGTCGCCATCGGTTCCCTTCAGCAGCTCTTTTAGTTTGCCACGAACGGTCTCCCAGATTTCATCGATGACAACCGTGCGGCCGCCATGCTTCTTGCGGATTTCTTCAACAATGGCAGTGGCCGCAGCAACTCCCATGTCTGTCTGAATCAGACGAGCTTCGAAACCTTCGAGTTGTTCGTCATCAAGGATCTCACCCTGTTTCAAAAGGTCACGCACATCAGTGCGTAGCAGGTCTCTTGTCTTTGTCAGACCTTTCTTGAGCTTGTCAAATAGCCCCATGGCAAAATCCGTTCGATGCAAAGTGGTTCAATAGCGGGTCGAGCATAGGTGTACGGTGAGAGCTTCGCAATCTGCTCAATCAATGAAAAAGGGGCGTCTTTCGACACCCCTGCTGGTCGTTCCGGTCGATCCTTGTCCGTTCAGCAACTGCATGCGATCGCGGTTGCCCGGCAGCCTGTCCAGAACCGCTCTCGCATTGTTAGAACGTCAGGATGGCGTCGACTCCGAAGAACGACTCTGCGTAGTTGAGTCCAGGAGCCCAGTCATGTCGCACTTCAGGGCGGATCTTCAAGTCGTCCAGCACGTTGATGTTCAGGCCAAGAGTCACGTCATTGACTGACAGTCCACCGACATTCCACCATTCGTAACGTCCACCAATGCTGACGTCATCACTTAGCTCATAGAACATGTATTGGTTGATGCCGATCTGTTCGTCATCTGGCAGGCCGAGCGGGTTGAGCGCTGAATCGGTGTCAAGGTAGTCACTTTGAATGACGTAGTTCCACTTGTCGCTGAGTTCCATGTCAAGAACGATACTGTGCCCGTATCCGTCCCCACGCGCGCCGAAGTTACCGATTGTCGTGATGTACGTCAGCGTGATGCTTTCGTTGATGTTGAATGCGGCCCCGCCAAGGAAGCTACTTCCATTATCGAAGGTGTCGAAGCCGGTATCCCAACCTGTGGTCCAGCCGCCATACACGGTCAGCGAATCACTCGCGTTGTAGGTCGCCACAGCCCCGGTGTGAGTGAAGGGCTCGCTGTTATACATCGTGAAGGCATGACTATAGAAGAAGTTGTCGGGAGCAGTCACAACTTCGTAGCCGACCAGTGTGAAGAAGTGTCCGGCCTTAATCGACCAGTTGCCGCTGGCAACTTCGACATAGGCTTGTGGAAGCGCAAAAGCGAACTGGCCATGGTCGAACCCGTTGTCAAAGTCCCACCTCCCAGGGCTGTTTCCAAACGCCTGAGTGTCAGCACCATCGACACCGTACATGGCATCAACGCGGAAGCCCCAGTCAAATCCGTCACTACCATCAGCGACCTTCTCGGCGTAAAGCCAAGCCTGATGAATGTTCAAACGGTGCGGATGCGTATTGAACCGAAACAAGCCATCTCGGCTGTGATAGCCGCTCTGAAGCCAGCCACCGAAATCAAAGGCTCCGTCTTCTTTGGAACTGCTGAAAAGTTGTGAAAGCCCGGTTCCGCCAAGCAATCCGCAGCCACCTTGTGTTCCACTCGTCGCACAGTTCGTGTTTGGGGGACAGCCTGCGCTTGGGGCACACTGACCAGTTGTTTCGCCAGCGAATTGGCTACTGGAGAACTCGTAGGTCATTGGAGCGCATCCGTCAGCACACCAATTGGAATTCTGAGCCTGAGCTGTTGTCGCCGCTGCAAGTATGGCCGCGAACCGAATGAATGATCTATACATGAATCATCTCTTGAGTGTTGTCTGCGGCAGTGCGGAAGGCACCGCCATCGAAGAGCAGCACAACACGGCGCGCGAAGGACTACTCAGGGCATTCCATCGACGCGGTACGATCCGACGATCAAGAGTTTCGAGCACCACCGGTAGGACGAGAAGAATCCGCAATTCTGCTACAAGCGTCAGGCTCAAATCAGATTGCCCAGACTGCCAAGTGCCAAGGATGCGGATTGATTGCTCAAGAGCAGCTCAGGATCAATTACGCATAGACCCTCGCGCGTGGTTAGGCCCGTTGAAATAGCAACACTTCAACTCCGCTGCCACGCGGTTAGCAACACGCTCGTTAGATGAATCGATCAATGAAGCGGGGGTCGAGTGGGATGTCGGCGACTTCGATGTCGGCGATCAGGTCTCGGTGGAGTTGTGAACCGCTTTGCATCATGAGTCCGCCAACTTCGGCCCAGGCCGTTTGAAGCTCAGGGGAAAGCTCGCGGCCTTTCAGGCGGAGTTCCGCTTCCATGTTCAAGGCTGTGGCGACCTTGACGTATTCAGGGTGTGCTTCATCCAGCGACAGGGCAAAGCAGAGCGATGCCAGGTTGTGGCATAGCTGATCAAAGATGCCGCCTTCGTCGCCCAAAAGGTACGACTGATCCATGAACGATTCCTGATACTTCGCGATGATCATCAAGATGCGTCGACCGAGCACTCGGTTTCGTTTCAAAGCGTCACGTATCAAGCTCTCCTTGACGGGGAACATGTTCTTCACGCCGGATGTATCGCCCGACGGAAGGAACGAACCAATGACGGACTTCGCGATGAACATCCCAAACTTGGCTTTTGGAATGAGGCCAAACTTACCCTTCACCTGAGCGGCACCAATCGGTTCGAGGTACTTCGCTCTCAGGCCACGCGTCATTGCATTCGGTGCACCGATGTCGGCGAGAACGGGGTTTGGTCCCTCATAAACCGTGGCGATTGTGAACTCATGCATGTTCTCCCCGATGTAGTTTTCGATCGGGTTGTCAGGCATGCCGTCGAGGTTCGACGTTCCCTTCGTGATGCCACGGGTGTACTTGCGAAGTTCGTCGGTATGAACTGATCGGCCACCTTGAATTTGGTAGCAGTTGATCGCAGTTTCCAACAGGCCCTTGGTCGCGTAGACCTTGGCAATCATGCCCTGGGTTTCGTCTCGAACACCGTTCGCCGCGAGGCGGAAGCAAAGGTCGCCGAGTACTCGGCCAGCCAGCCCGCGACAGGTCGACCGTCCAACCCATGTGCGAATGCGTGGCGAGCTGCCGATCGGCTTTCCGAAGGTTGCTCGAAATGAGGTCCAGCCACCGCCATCTGGTTCGCCAGGTTTGCCTTTTTCTGCCTTGGCTGCAGCTTCGTTCTTCTGAACTTCCGGATCGAGAATGATGTGTGCGAGTAGCTTGAATGTCTTGGCCGCACTGTTGACCCCGATGCCGCCGCGGCCTTTTGCAAGTGAGCTAAATGCCTGAGCGAGCCCCTTACCAGGAGGGCCAAGCAAGCAGGACTTTGGCACCTTGTAATCCATCAATCGGAAGCGGGCGTTCCAAAGATAATCGAACGCAACAAGGTCATTCCGCTTCATGCGAAAGTTTTCCGTGTCTTGCTTCGGCACTTCAAGGATGATCATCCCCGAGTCGCGCCCCTTCTTCAGATCGTGTCCTTCGAGCTTCACGACGAGAACACAGATGCCGCCATAGATGACGTTGGTGATTGGCCATTTCACGCCGTTGACGAAATATTCGTCGCCTTCCAGTCTGGCGGTCATGGAGAGCTTACTTGGGTCGGCGCCGACGCCTGGTTCGGTCAATGCGAAGGAACCAAGCAGTTCTCCCTTTGCCATCTTTGGCAGGTAGTATTGCTTTTGCTGATCGGTTCCAAAGTCCAGAATTGGTGTAACCGGGCCAAGGAAATTGTGAACCTCGAACATGACGGCAAGGTCGGGATGCACAAAGGTCAGCGCTCGGAGCAGGGGGCCGAGGTCGCCAAGTTTCGCTCCACTGCCACCGTACTCTTTCGGTATGGCGAGCCCGAAGAATCCACGGTCGGCGAGTCCGGTGATGATGTCTTCTCGGAACAGCATCTTGTCGTTGTCGCAGAGTGTGCCTTCCTTCTTTCGTTGCATGAGGAAATTCAGACACTTGCCCATGCACTCGGCAACTTCCGGTGATGGCGAGAACTTCCCAGCGTCAAACTCTCGCGCTTTGCCGGTTCCAAATAGCGACGCGATTGTCGGGGCTTCACCAGAGAACTGGCCTTCAGCGCTGCGGTCGGCGTCGTCAAGTGTGGACAACGCGGCGACTTCGTCGGCGTTCTTTCCTGCTTGAGCGAGGATGAGCGCCATTGCGTCTTCAGACTTGGCGTCGTTCTTGAGATGAGCCTGATCGGTTTCTGTAAGCATGACGGCTACCAATTTTGCTTGAGCGACTTATACCGAAGTAAACTGTTTATATCGTTGTTGGGCAAACGAATGCCCGATCTGAATCAAATGTTCTCTGTCGTCGATCTTCTAAGCTCTTGCGACGACCATCGCGACTGCGTTCCCGCCACCCAGGCACAAACTTACGACGCCACGTTTTGCGTCGTTTTTCTGCATCGCATACAGCAGGGTTACTAGCGTGCGAGCTCCACTGGCTCCAATCGGATGCCCCAGTGAAATGCCGCCGCCGTAGATGTTGACCTTCGCTTCGTCCAATTCGAGTCCTCGAACGCACGCAACCATTTGAGATGCAAATGCTTCGTTAATCTCGAACAAGTCGATGTCTGTTGTAGTGAGTCCTGCCTTCTCAAGTGCGCCTTGAACCGCAGCGACGGGGGCGATGAACAGATCCTTTGGGTCGGTTCCACTTGTGAACGATGAAACGATGCGGGCTTTGATTGGCGACGAACTGGCGTTGGCCGTTTCTTCGTCCACAACCATCACCGCAGCTGCGCCGTCGCTTAAAGTCGAAGCGTTGCCGGCGGTTACTGTGCCTTCACGATCGAAGACGGTTCGAAGACCTTGAAGCGATTCGAGAGTTGTTTCTGGTCGAACACATTCGTCTGCGGAGACCACGGTTTCGGCTTTGCGTGTCTTGACCGTAACCGAGACGATCTCGTCATCAAAGATTCCGGCTTCAACGGCCTTTGTGGCTCGCTGTTGGCTTTGCAGTGCGAAGTTGTCTTGGTCTTCCCGAGTCACGTTATGAGCGTTCGCAATGTGCTCCGCATGCATGCCCATGTGGCATGATTCGAATGCACAGGTCAGTCCGTCGCTGACCATCGAGTCAACGATTGCTCCATCACCAAGTCGGAACCCTTCGCGTGCTCCGGGTACGAGATGTGGAGCGTTGGTCATGCTTTCCATGCCGCCCGCAATGATGGCTTTCGCGTCGCCAAGTCGAACAGCCTGCGATGCCAGCATGACCGACTTCAGACCTGACCCACACACCTTGTTCACGGTGAGAGCTGGAACCGTTGTCGGCAGGCCGCCTTTGAGCGCGGCTTGCCTCGCCGGAGCCTGACCAACACCTGCGCCGATTACGTTGCCCATAATGACTTCGTCGACCGCGGCTGCATCGAGCCCGGATCGACTGAGGACTTCCGCGACACTAGCGGCTCCGAGGTCGGTTGATGACAGAGTTTTGAACGCGCCGCGAAACGCTCCGATCGGAGTTCGGGCGGCAGCAATAATAAACGCATCAGACATAAAAGGTCTCGTAAAGATCGAGCGACGGAATCGTCCAGAGAGACGCACACGGCCAGAAATGACCTACGGATAGTAGTCCCCACTCCGGACGTCTCAAACCCCCAGCGGCGCTGGTTTTTTGAGGGTTTCGTGTGATCTGGTACGGATACGCAGTCTGGACGCCACTCGGGCTTCAAAATGGGTGATCCGACTTGCCGAAACAGGTGGCGTGCGCGGAGGCTACGACTTGGTTTTCGCAGCTTTACGAGGCGCCCGTTTCTTCCCGGGAGCCTTGGGCGTCTGTCTAGCGGACATGGTTGGCTCTTCTGCACCGGTGAGCGGTTCGCCAGGCTTGGTCACCTTAAGACGTTCTCGACCCGCCTTTGCGTAGTCTTTTGAGAGTTCAAAACCGATGAACTGTCGCCCGAGCTTCTTCGCAACAACCAACGTCGACGCGCTGCCTGAAAAGGGGTCCATCACGACTTCATCGTCGTGCGAACACGTCCGGATAATTCGCCCCAAAAGCTGTTCCGGCATTTGGCAGCCATGGAATCCGGCACGTTCTTTGAAGGTTCCGGCGACGCGTGGGAAGTACCACATGTCTTCTGTCCATTGGAAGCACTGCTGCAAATCTTGTGGTCGGAGTGCAAATGTGTCTGGGACTTTTGGCGGGATAATCCAAGTATCGTCAGGAAGGCGGCCATTGCCTTTGGCTCGCTTGTCGTTGTAGACCAGCATGCGAGCGCTGGGGACTCGGTTCTCCAGGTCTTCGGCTCGGAAGGTGAAGGTCTCAGGGTCTTTGACGAAGTGGAACAGGTGGGTGTGAGACCTGGTGAATTTGTTTTTGCAGTTCACTCCGAACGTGTAGTACCAGATGACCCAGCTGCGACAATGGAACCCGATTTTGCGTGCTTCGATTTTGAGTTCAGCAGCGAAGTCGTCGCCGATGGCAAGCCAAAAAGTTCCGTCTGGCTTAAGGGCACGATGGGCGGCCGTCATCCAATCGTTGGACCAGGCGAGGTAATCCTCGGCGGCCATCTTGTCTTCGTAGACGTCGTACTTGTAGCCAATGTTGAAAGGCGGATCGGCGAAGACCAGATCGACGCTGCCTTCCGGCAGGCTGTTCATTCCAGCAACGCAATCTTTGTTGTGGATCTTGCCTAGTTTCTTTTCCATTGGCTCCTGCTCCTGACGACGATTGTAACGCCGAATTTCGCCTGGCGCAAGCAAAGAGCCGACCGGGTGCCCGGTCGGCTCGAATGCACTTTGGGGTGTCGACGATCTACTTCTTGTAGATCGTCTTGCCTGATGACAGGAGATCGTCGCAAGCCTCCATCAATCGATCAGCGACGCCTTGCTCGGCGGCTCGAAGGTAGCTGCGAGGGTCGTAGACTTTCTTGACGCCCACTTCGCCATCGATTTTCAGTACGCCACCGTAGTTCTTAAACAGGTGGTCTGCGACAGGACGTGTGAACGCGTACTGCGTGTCCGTGTCGATGTTCATCTTCACGACGCCGTAATCCAGTGTTTCACGGAGTTGGTTCTCAGGAGTTCCTGAACCGCCGTGGAAGACGAGGTCGAATTCTGCTTCCTTGCCGTACTTGGCAATGACAGCTTCCTGACCTTCTTTGAGAATCTCAGGACGCAGCTTCACGGCTCCAGGCTTGTAGCTGCCGTGCACATTGCCAAATGTTGCGGCAAACATGTAACGACCAAGACCGTTCAACGAGTCGTAGACTTCAAGCATGTCTTCTTTGGTTGTGTAGAGTTTTTCAGCTGGCTGATCGCTGTGATCAACGCCGTCTTCTTCACCACCAACGACACCAGCTTCGACTTCGAGGATGATTTCGTTTTCAGCGCATAGCTTCAGAAGTTCGACGCTGAGTTCCATGTTCTCCTTGAGCGGCAGTTCAGACGCATCAAGCATGTGCGACTGGAACAGGTTCCCATTGCCGGCTGCGCGTCGTGCGGCTGTTGCAGCGATGAGTGGCTTGAGGAAGGTGTCGACCTTCTTCGGCTGACAGTGGTCTGTGTGAAGGCCAATCAGGACATCGTATTCTTCAGCAAGACGATGCGTTGCTTCGGCGAGAACGATGGCGCCTTTGACAGCGTCTTTGACGTTCAGTCCGGAAGCGAATTCACCGCCACCGGTTGAAACCTGGATGATGCCGTCTGACTTCTTGTCAGCGAAGGCTTTCAGGGCTGCGTTAATCGTGACAAGTGACGTGACGTTAATTGCCGGGTAGGCATATGAACCCTGCTGCGCTGCGTCGAGCATCGCGCCGTATTGTTCAGGTGTTGCGATGGGCATAGTAAGACCCCGTTAGGCATCGGTTGTTGTAAGCCGCTGGGCGGCTCGAAAAGAGCATACGCTGGGCTGATGAGCCAAGCGGCGAACACAACATTTGTTCGACTGGCTGCAGTTTAAGCAAGCCGAGAAAGCGTCGCACCCGAACCGGGCCTCAAACCCAGAGAATCCGGGGGTTCATAAAGGAATCACGGCGAACTGTGAGAATTCGAGGCATTTATTCGCCGTTTTGCATCTCCGTAACCTCTTGCAAGAACGCTGCGGACGCTGCTCTGCCACGCAATCGAATGAACCGGATCTCGTTGAACTCGCCCCGTTCCTTCTCCACCGCCGAATACCGCGCGCGGACTCGGTGGTACGAAGTGAGTGTCCAGAGCAAAACCGAATCACGGCTTAAGAAAGTCTTGCGGAACGTTTCTCGGTTGCCGGTGCCGGGCCAGAGTTCTTTCTTCGTGCGAATGCGTTTTATGGCTCTACCGAGAGCTTGGGTGGCCGTTCGAGTGAACGACATGTCCAGCCAGATTATGCTGGTCGCTCGTGACCACTTCGTTTTGAAGCTCTTGCTGTGGTAGTTGCCGTCCAGAATCCAGCGGTCTGGCGTGAGTGCTTCATCCAGCTTCCGCACCAGTTCTTCCGGGGTCGATTCTCCCCAGTTCGGCTTGTGGTAGAGTTGATCCATCTCGACGTACGGGGAGTCGAGTAGTTCAGCGAGCCGTTTGGCGAACGTCGACTTTCCGCTTCCACTCGTCCCAACGACATTCACTCGCTGAAGATCGTCCAGCGAGATGTCGTCGA
>JBGCDN010000515.1:0-9129 GCA_045105495.1 Planctomycetaceae bacterium | reverse complement strand
ACAGTTCATTCCGGCGCGGCAATTTATTCGGCAGTGCAAGGTGGCAGGCAGCCGAATCAAGGTCGCCGATTCAGCAGGAACCGAACTCAGTGGAACAAAGCTTCTGACCGCAGCTCTATTGTTCCGGAAACTGGTCACCAGCAAAGTTGGTGCAGACGAAAAGATGATTGGCCTGCTGCTTCCACCTTCTGCTGGTGGAGCCATCGCTAACGCTGCCGTCACGTTGCTCGGTCGAGTCGCGGTGAACCTCAACTACACGCTTTCGCAGGATGTGGTTGACTTCTGCATTGACGAATGCGGTATCAAACATGTGCTCACCAGTCGACGGTTCCAGGAGAAGAAGCCGTTCGCCATCAAAGCAAACTACATCTACCTGGAAGACCTGACGGAAGAAGCACCCACCGTCTCCAAAGCCCTCTGCGCGGCGAGTGCCAGGTTTGAACCGATTTCGATTCTGGAACGCCGACTTGGTTTGACCAACATCTCGCCGGACGAGTTGATTACGGTCATCTTCACATCAGGTTCAACTGGTCAGCCGAAAGGCGTCATGCTGTCGCACAACAATGTGCTTTCGAACCTGACAGCGGTCGATCAGCTATTCAACCTCACAGAAAAAGACGCACTCATTGGTGTCCTGCCATTCTTCCATTCGTTTGGTTTCACCATCACGATGTGGTTGCCGTTTTGCGTAGAACCATCCGGCATCTATCACTTTAACCCACTCGACGGTCGAACGGTCGGTAAGCTGGCCGAAAAGTACGACGGAACCATTCTGGCAGCAACTCCGACCTTCCTGCGCACCTACACCAAACGCTGCACTCCCGAACAATTCGCCAAGATGAGCCTCGTGATCAGTGGTGCGGAGAAGTTGCCCGCCGAGTTGGCCAACGCGTTCAAAGACAAGTTCGGAGTCGAAGTTACTGAAGGTTACGGCACCACAGAACTTTCACCTGCCGCCGCGTTCAACGTGCCTGCTTCAAGACTAGGCCCCAACGCCGAGAGCGCTACAAAGGCAGGGACTGTGGGACGCGTCATGCCCGGTGCGACGGCGAAAATTGTGGACGCAGACACCGGCGAAGACCTGGGCATCAACGACGAAGGGCTGCTGCGAATCAAAGGCCCGAACGTCATGACGGGGTATTTGAATCTGCCTGAGAAGACCAACGAGGTCATCATCGACGGCTGGTACGACACTGGCGACATGGCCATGATTGACGCGGATGGGTTCATCTCCATCACGGGTCGCATGAGTCGCTTCTCCAAAATCGGTGGCGAGATGGTTCCTCACATCCGCATCGAAGAAGAACTCGCTCGGATCGTGGACGAACCAGACGACGAAGAACCGAACATTCTGATCGCCGTCACCGCTGTTCCCGATCCAAAAAAGGGCGAGAAACTAATCGTCCTGCACAAGCCTTTGAAGAAACCGATCGACGAAGCACTGCAGGAACTCGGCGAATGCGGCTTGCCAAACATTTGGCTTCCATCTGCGGACGGCTTCCTGGAAGTCGAGGAGATTCCTCTGTTGGGAACCGGAAAGCTGGACCTCAAAGGCGTGAAAGAGAAGGCAATGGAACACTTCGGCCCGCGCTAGTCTTTCAGTTTGGAAACAGCTTCCATGACGTGCTTCAGTCGGCCAAGGGCTTTCATATAGCGGACACTCGCAGCCTGTTCCGAGATGCCGATAATCTGAGCCGTCTCGCGGTTGGTCAGTTCTTCAAAATGTCGTAGCGCGAGGACTTCGCGGTCGACTTCGTTCATTCCAGCGAGGGCCTGTTCGAGCTGCAAAGACAGTTCTTGTCGGACCATTGCCTGACTTGGCGACGTCAAGTGGCCCAGCAAATGGAACGACAGCGACATTGATGTCGATTCAACGCTCCAACCGCGGTCGATTGAAAACTCGTTGGCGGCACTTCGTTTCTGAGCGCCGATGTGCCGACGATGGACATCCACCAGCGTCTGACTGACGACAAGCCGGAACCAAACAAAAATCGATCGAGACGCGTCTTTCAGAAAGCTGTCGACGCGTTTCACCGAATCCATCCATGCTTCCTGTAGAATGTCATCCGGATCAACTCGCCCTCGCAGGCGGCTGTCCATGCGAAACTGCACCGTCCGCCACAAACGGTCGTGGTAATGACTGAATAGTTCAGCCAGCGCGTCGAGATCGCCGTCGATCACGCGTTTCACGAGTGCTGCTTCGTCGAGATGTGGATCTTGAGGCATGGGATTCCGAACTGAACGTTTGGGTCAATGATCCGCGTCGAAGCTTCGCTTTTCAATCGCATCGCGGCTCTCAACTTCCGATTCCCGCAATCTGCTGTGGGAGGAGAACACAGCCGACCGTATCATTTGGGCACCTTCCCCAAGGATTGACCGTCGAAATGCGATATCTCTGGCTTCTTCTGCTCGCTACCGCTTCCCCCTGCCCAGCCCTCGCGCAACAGCCGGAAACCACGGGACTCTCCGATTCCGGTCCGTTCAAAACGGAGGACTCGCTGGAGGTTGGCGAGGAGCCATCTGACGACGCGAAGACATGCCTCACCGGCCTGGTCTGGAAGAAAAGCGCCTTCACTGTTCAACTGGAACCCGGCAAGAACGGATCGGACTTCCTGATCCGGTTTCCATCGCCGAAACCAGTCGGCAATGCGGTCATCGATCGCGTGGCTGTGGAATGGCATATGGCTCGCGAACGCGACGGCAGCAAGAAGCAGTCCGCATTGCCGATCGTCATTGTACACGAACTTGGCAGCAACATGGCTGCCGGACGAACAATCGCCAAGACAGTTTCGCGCGTTGGCTTTCATGCGTTTATGGTTCAGCTGCCGACCTACGGCGAACGCCGCGTCAACCGCCGAGCCCGCGTGACGGAAATGATGCAGACGATGCAGCAAGCCATCGCCGATGCCCGCCGAGCTCGCGATGCAATCGCCGTGCTACCGACTGTTGATACTTCCCACATCGCTCTGCAGGGAACCAGTCTGGGCGGAATCATCGCAGCCAGCACAGGCGCGTTAGACAACGGGTTCGACAGCGTTCACTTAGTGCTCGCTGGTGGTGATCTCTTCAATCTGATCAAAACCGGTCAGCGAGATACGGCGTACGTCCGTCAAGCACTACAACGGTCCGGTGTCACCGACGATCAGCTTCGACAGATGACAAAAGCCATCGAACCAACCCGAATCGCCCATCGCCTGCGCGCACCCCACACCTGGTTGTATACGGGAACCAGCGATACCGTAATCCCCGCAGCCAGCTCCACCGCCTTGGCGAAGGCGGCTAAGCTGCAGGAAGCTCACCACAAGAAGCTGAATGCAAACCACTACAGCGGGATGCTGTATCTGCCGTGGGTGGTTGGTGACATCACGACGAATATTGCTTCGTTACGTAAGTCAGAATAACAATCAGGGCTGGAGTGGACGAACTCATTGCTTCGTCCACGACTGTGAAGTCTTCAAGCTCACGCCGTTACCAGAACCTCAAGCATCCCACGGCAAAAGTCGGGTAGGTCACTTGGACGTCGACTGCTTACAAAGTGACGATCAACGATTAGCGACGAGTCTTCAAAGATCGCACCAGCGTTTATCAGATCGTCCTTGATGCCCGGAGAACCGGTAACACGAACGCCTTTGTAGACACCAGCCGAGATCGGGATCCAACCACCATGGCAAATCGCAGCGACCATCCGCTGCGAATCTGCGAACGCCTTTGTGATCTCAAGAACCTTTGGATCTCGACGCAACTTGTCAGGCATCCAACCGCCCGGCACAACCAGCCCGGCAAAATCCGACGTCTGAACATCTGAAATTGCAGCATCCGAAACGCAGGGATAGCCGTTCTTGCCCACGTAGTTTTGATTCGCTTCCGGCCCCGCCAAAACAACACTCGCGCCAGCTTCCTCTAGTCGAAGCTTTGGATACCAAAGTTCCAGATCTTCGTATGCGTCTCCCGCAAAGATCAAAATCGACTGTCCATTCAACGGCTGATGAGTCATTACTGTTTTGCTCTCTTTGTCGCTTCTTCTTAAGGCGTGCTGCGTTCGCTGGATAATAGTTCGTTTGCCAGCTGTTGCAGAACCAGCAAATCCGTCGGAAACGCCATGTCTTTTGGTGGCTTGCTCGGTTCGAAAAACTGAACACGGTCGAGATCATCATCGGCTCGAATTGTCCCGCGTATTCTTGTCGCGCGAAACCAAACTCCAACTGTATGTTGCAACGGATTGTGAAAATTACTGTGGACGGCGGCAACCTCACCGGGTTCCACCACCAGCCCGGTTTCTTCTTCAAATTCCCTGACGGCGGCAACCCGAATATCTTCGTCCCATTCCACGTGCCCACAGGGAATACACCAACGGCCACCGAATGAACTGTCCGCCGATCGCCGACCGAGCAGCACCTTGCCATCTTCCATGAGAACCACAGCCACACCGATCGTCGGGTTCCGATAGTTGACGAAACCGCAACTCGGACAGACCTTTCGCGGGCGACCACCTCGGTGAGCGTCTGCCAATGGCTGCGTGCAATAAGGACAGAAGAGAAACTCTTTGGTCATGGACATGCTGCTGAAGTAGGAGAATTCCCGACGAATTGCGGCTTCTTCCAGGATTCTTGTTTGAATCGCGAATCATATGTAACGCCGCATCAGACCGCCCGTATCAACCACTAAATCAAGTCATGCCGGGCCGGCCCACCTCGACTTGCGTTCTCGAAACTCACTTCAGGAAAACAAAAATGCGAAATGTGGCTATTGCGGCAATCATGGCGAGCCTGATGCTGCCATCCGCCGGGGCCGTGGCCCAGGACGTCAGCGTTCCCTCTGATTCCAAGTTCTTTGTTCATATCAACATCGATGCCTTCCGACGCACAGAGCTCGGTGGACGTCTGTTTGAGATGGCTCGCCGCGAAGCGATGAAAGAAGTACTCGGCCGGAATAAGCACGACGACGAAGACCACGAACAAAACTACGAAAAGATGAAAGAGACACTTGGTCTCGATCCTTTCACAGAACTCGACGCAATCACAATAGTCGGGTCGGACTTCAAGAAGGCTGAAAAGGCCCTTCACGTCATCTTCAAGCTGAAACAGAATGCTGGGAACCTCGAAGGTCTCGTCGCGGCCCTCCCGGACTATTCGTCAGCAGAATACGGCCAACACGTCGTTCACTCTGCAGCACCAGATGAAGGCGAAGACCAACGAGCATTCGGAGCGATCCACACGGATGGCAAGGGTGTAAAACGAATCGTCGCGGCGATGCAACTCAATCGTGTCAAGAAGTTGCTGGACATGCTTGATGGCAAATCGTCTCGCGAATCGAAAGCGGTCCGAGTCTCCAAGGACAATTCTCAGTTCGTCCATATCGAACTACTGGAAATCCCGCGTGAAGAAATCGGCAAGGGGCCGCAGGCGAACGTCGCCAAGATGCTCCAGGGAGTTACCATCAATGTCGGTGACGATGGTGAGAACCTCAACCTCAGCATCACGCTGAAGACCGAAGAAGATCGTCAGGCAAAGCAGATTCGTCAGATGGTTCAGGGCTTCACTGCTATGATTCAACTGGCACAGGATGCCAGCGACGAAGCCGACGAAGACATGGAGAAATTTCAGGACATCCTCGAAAGTCTCGAGATCAAGCGGAAGAAGAATACCGTCCAAATTCGGCTCTCAATTCCGGAAGACGAATTGGTAGACCTCATCGAAGACCAAATGGAACTTGAACTCTAATTCATGGCAGCTGTTCCTTCACTTTCTTCAGTCGGAGATCGGATGGCGGCGTTCGAGTCGCAACGATCAAGCTTGGGCGATGTTGAGCCTCACGAGTTGGCTCGACGCGCCCATTCCGGCTGCGCGAACTCGTTTGAAGAGCTTGCGAGGCGTTATCGTCCGCGGCTTCTAACCGTTCTCGAACGTCGACTCGGCGGCAGCCTGCCCGACGCAGAAGATGTCGCACAAGAGGCGTTGGCTCGTGCCTGGCAGAAGCTGGAACTGTACGACGATCGCTACCAGTTCAGTACCTGGCTCTACACGATCGCATTTCGCCTCGCGACAGACCACGGCCGAAAACACAAGCGGCGCCGGAACGACGTGAGTCTCGCGGCCAACGCTGAACCGTCGCAAACGCCAGACTTCCAAACTGCCGTGCAGGTCAAAGAGGAAGCCGGGAACCTTTGGTCCATCGCCCATTCGGTTCTCACAGAACCTCAATATACCGTCATGTGGTTGCGTTATGCCGAAGACCTCAGCGTCAAAGAGGTCGCTCACGCCACCGGCCGCACAACCGTTAGCACTCGTGTGATTCTGCATCGCGCAAGGAAGCTCTTGCAACGTCACGCCACCGAACCGAAGAATGACAGACCGGGGGGCTTGTCATGAAACAAATGATCGCAAAGTATCTCATCACCAGAGCCATCGACGATGGTCGTGCTCTGCCCAATTGGCTGGAACGCGTCGTCAACGCTGATCTCAGACTACAACAATATGAGTCTGAACAGAGGCAGTTGATTACGCGACTTCGATCTGAATCAAATGCGTGGGCGATCGCCAGGAAGCCTGCAACGCAAGTCGAACCAAACAAGGCGCCGGCTCACAACACCACCTCCAAGTGGGCCGCCGCTGCATTGGCAGTCTGCGCATGCTCGCTTCTGGGGGCTGCGATGTATTTTGGTTCCCAACCGACAACCCTTCCGGGGCCGGTAGCTGAGGCGACAACTCCGAAGCCATTCGAACCAGAAGACGTGAACAAGACCTTGCTTGTCGGACGAGAATGGCTTGGCGGGATCGCAACTGACTTCGATCGTTTCTCCAACATCGTCCCCCCAAGTACTCCGGATGAAATCGGGAAGCTGACCAAAGACTACGTGCAGGAAGCAGGAACCATCTTTGGACGCGGCCTCGCATTACTGGATCAAAGCGGTCACTAACACGCAGGCGTCTGGCGATTAACGAACCCTGTCCGAAGTTGTCCAAAGACGAGCTCGCGGCGAAAGACCATCCAAACCAGTCCACCCACATCGCTGCCGCACACCGATGCAACTGGAAGTTGCCTGTTAGCGGTTGCGGAAGGCTGTCGGAGTTAACCCGGTCGCCGACCTAAACGCCCTTGTGAAGGCGCTGTGATCGTAGAAGCCGGACTGCTGAGCGACCTCAGAAATTGACTGATCCGTTTCCAGCAGCATGTTCGACGCCGCTGAAATTCGTGTCTTGGTGATGAGCTGCGATGGGGTCAGTCCAAACAAGCGTTTGGTAAGCCGAGCGAGTCTTTGCAAGGTAAGTCCACAGTTCGAAGCCAGCAGAGATGGTGTCATGCTGGCATCCAAGCTGCTTTCGAATTCCCTAAATGCAACGGCAAAGTCCGTTGGAATTTCGTTCGGCCCAACCGGCGCAAGCACATCGCGACTGGTGCCAATGAGTCCGATCACGTTGCCGGTGTCGTCCAGTCGTGGCAACTTTGTGGTGAAGCACCAAACTGGCTTGTGAGGCTGATGCCACTGCAGCTCAAGATGATTGATGAGCGGCTTGCCGGTGGTCAGAACTTCCTCGTCTTGCCGAGTCGGCATGGTTCCAAACTCTCCATCGCCAATATCGATCGGCTTCTTACCCAAGACCTCCGACTTCGTACTTAACCCATGTCGTTTCACCAAGGACTGGTTCACAGCAATGTAGCGACCATCTCCATCTTTCACGAAGAACGCCACGTCCGGCGCATAATCAAAAAGGGTCTCCAATAGCCCTATGTCAATTGCACGATCACCAGACAACTGTTCAACACCCTTTATGCGCAGATTGCCCATCAGGAAACTCTTTTCCTACAAGTATCTCACCACCGAGTTTTGTATCATACTAGGGGTTTATACAAATATAGACGCCCAGCCTCAGAATCTCGAACACCACTTCTTGTGCGCAGAACACCTTTCAAGGGCCTCCACCGGTCGACCACTTATCGAACTCCGTTTGTGGAAGACCGGTGGTTCCTGAAACCCTCCCGTTGGGAGCAAGATCTGCCTCCGGTGCTTCCAGAGGAACCGGGGCACTCCGAAGTTCACTAAGAACACGATCGCGAAACTCACTTCGCTCAAACCGACACGGAGACCACCAGATGCGAGCTCACCTCACACTTCGACAGCTCTTGGTTCTCGCAGCCTTGGCGCTGTCGATTTGTCGCCCTGCTCTCTCGCAAGATCTTCCCGACCCGGACGGAAAACCGGCTGCTCAGACCAAACCAGTGAAGGTCTTCATTCTGCTCGGCCAGTCCAACATGCTGGGCTTCGGACGTGTTGGCCCGTCCGACGTCAAAGGGTCGCTGGAGTACATGGTGAAGGAAAAAGGCAAGTACCCGCACCTCGTGGATGCTGCTGGCAAGTGGACTGTCCGTCAGGACGTGCGCTTCGTGCATGTGATGGACAAGCGCGGCGTCGACTTTAAGAACATGGAAGACTTCGCCGACATCCGCAAAGACTGGCTTGTCCCGAAGGGGCGATTTGGACCAGAAATCGGATTTGGCCACGTCATGGGCCACCTTCACGAAGAACCCGTCCTCGTTCTCAAGGCGTGCATCGGCAACCGCAGCCTTGGATGGGACCTGCTCCCTCCGGGAAGTGAACAGTACGACTTCGAAGGTAAGACCTACGCTGGCTACAAAGACAATCCCGGCTCATGGGTCGAGGGGCAGCCGAAGAAGGAAGTGAAGTGGTACGCCGGTCGCCAATACGACGCCGATACCAGTCACGCGAAGATCGTGCTGACGAACCTCGCAAAGTACTACCCCGGCTACAAAGGTCAGGGATACGAGGTTGCCGGATTCGTTTTCTGGCAGGGACACAAAGATCAGAACGCCGCCCACGCTAGTCGCTACGAACAGAACCTTGTTCGATTCATCAAGTCACTTCGAAAAGACTTTGCCGCTCCGAAAGCAAAGTTTGTACTCGCCACCATTGCCTTCGAGGGGAAAGACTTGAAGGGACATGGCCTGACGATCGCCAATGCTCAGTTGGCCGTGAGTGGAGAAAAAGGCAAGTACCCGGAATTCAAAGGCAACGTCAAAACCATCGACGCGCGGCCATTCTGGCGAGACGCTTCTGTATCGCCGAGAAACCAAGGCTACCACTACAACCACAATGCGGAGACATACATGGAA
>JBGCDN010000514.1:0-26107 GCA_045105495.1 Planctomycetaceae bacterium | reverse complement strand
CTCTCGAAGATTCATTTGCTGGCAATCGATACCACGCTTCTGTGGCGCTACGTTGGAATGCTGTTGTATCCGAATCAGTTGTCGGTTCTTTACGATCCGCCAACGACCGGAATTGCGATGGCCGTCGTTGCGGCAAGCTTTGGCCTACTGTGTGTCGGCATTGGTGCCTGGTCAGCACGCAAGAAGTACCCAATGGTGACGCTAGCGATTGCTGCGTTCTACCTGTTGTTTGTCCCGGTTCTGAATCTGTTCCCACTGACGACGCTGATCAATGACCGGTACCTGTACTTGCCGAGCATTGCGTTCTTTGGATTGGCCACATCGGGTCTGACTTGCTTGCTTGAACCTGTGAAGTCGGCCATTGGCCGCATTGGCGTGCACGGTCTTCAGCTGACGTGTACGGCCGCAGCAGCGATTGCGCTGATGATTGGCACGTCTGCGTATCTGCCTACATGGCGCAACAGTGAGACTCTGTGGACACATGCCGTTAAAGAAACGCCAGGGTTAATGGTCCCGCGAATTCAAAAAGCCTGTGCGTTAAAAGAGCAGGGTAGGGAGACCGACGCCATGCGCGTATTGAATCAGGCGCTGGCGGACTGTAGTCGTGATTCGATTGATCGCCCCCGTGTTGAATCGATGTTGGAAGAGTGGCTGCGAGAGTCCGCGCAGAATGACATCTCGCGCAGGGCAGAAACCGATCGGATGATGTTCCGTCTGCAGTAGGGCCTTCTAAGGCACCTTGGGCCAGCTTGCGCGCTGTTATGCCCACGACGAGGACTGTTCACGGTACGCATCTGACTAACGCTGTGTGACCCTATTGCTTTGCATAGCGTCCGTTCTGCAGCCGTTCCGCAATATGAGTTTAGCACTGGAACTGATATGCGCCCGCTGCCGCTGGCTCATAGCGCGACTCTGAGACATTACATGCGTAAGGTTTCGCGGCGTTTCTCTTTGTCTACATGTTGCCCGCACGCAACAACCGCGCAAAAAGTGAAATTCTTCCCAGTTTCTTTTTGACCCGCAGTTTACCCGACCTAGGTTTCCGGTGACAGCAAACAACGCCTGTCACCAACCGCTGACTGAAACGCTCAGTCAGTTTTCAACATGGGTAAGACCTCTGCATTAGAGGTTCAACTTGGGTGCGAGGCCGGTCCTTAGTCGGTCTCAAAAATAGCCCTCCTTGAGAGGGTAAAAAAAGAAAAGGTTACACAATGAAGAAGTTCACAGATGCAGTTAAGAAGTTCATGGAATCAGAAGACGGCCCAACAGCTGTCGAGTACGCAGTCATGCTTGCTCTGATCATCGTGGTCTGCCTCGCAGCAGTTTCTGCTGTCGGTACCAAGGCTAACGAGAAGTTCACTGCCGTCGCCAACTACCTGTCATAGGTTGTTGGGCTCGCCCTTGGCGAGTCGCGGTTTGAAACGCAACGTCCCGCCGAGGTCCGCCTCGGCGGGACGATCTGCGTAGAACGGGTTTCAAAACCCTGTTACGGCTACACGAGTTTTGAAATCAACACCCTCTCACCTTTTTGAGTGAGGAAGAGAAGAAGTCATGTTTCCGTTTTGGATTGAATTGTCACCAGTGGATCTCCTCCAGTGGTCTGGCGTCATTATCGCGGTCGTTACCTGGTTCATGATGGGCCTTGGAACTGCCCGCGCGTAGAGCATCCTGACGGCAACACCCCCCCCAACCAACGAAGTCAGAAAGGTCCCCCAACGATGGACTGGCAATCAATTATCATCGAAAACTGGCATGTGAAGCTGGTTTCAATCGTCCTGATCGTCGCCGCATGGATCGACGGAAAAGAACTACGCGTTCCAAACTGGATCACATTCCCAATGGTGCTGAGTGGCCTTGTCTACTGCACCTGTGTCGGCGGCCTGAGTGGTCTCGGTGCCGGCCTTCTTGGGATGGTCACCGGCCTGTTGACGCTGCTTCCACTTTACGCAGTCGGTGGCATGGGAGCCGGCGACGTCAAGCTGATGGCTGGTGTCGGAGCATGGCTCGGCTGGCAGATTACTCTGGCTGCCTTCTGCGTCTCTGCAGTTGTCGGAGCCATCATGGCCGTCTGCATGGTCTTGCACCGTGGTGCTTTCGAAAAGCACTACAAGCAATTCTTGCTGATTATCTGCGAGTGGATCAACATCAAGAACCCAAGCGAGCTGTCGCGAATCGCGGCTGAACGCAAGCCAACGATGTTCCTGTTGCCATACGGCATTCCAATATGCATCGGTTCAATCGGCTACTTCATGTTCGCAGGGCTTATGTAAGTCAGCGACAGGCGTAGATTCGCGTACGAAGTTAACAGCAAGACAACCCAAAACACTCAGAGAATCATTTCTCTCGCTACGGTCGTTATAAAGTGAAGGGTCCTTCCCTTCCTGGCCGATGAATGGTCTGAAGGAATCCTCTTTCGGACCTCCATTGCGCGGAGTGCGTACCTGAGTTTGGGCTGTAGTGACTCCCACAGAGTCAAACTTACAACTCAATGTCTGCCGAGTTTCGGCAAGACCTCGTGGAGGCAACTGAAAGATGAAATCAAAATCACTTGTACTACTCGCTTTCGCGGGGATTTGCGGTCTAGTGGCTATGTTGGGCGTACGAAAAGCACTAAGCAATAAAGAGCCAGCGGTTGAAACCGTCTCGGTTCTCGTTGCGACTGCCGATCTCAGCGCAACCGCACGTCTCGATGAATCGAATAGTGAATTCAAAGCGGTACCGGTCGATCAGGTTCCAGAAGGGGCAATTACTGATCGAGCTCAGTACCTTGAACGCCAGCTGCTTGTTCGCCTGCTACCAGGCGACTGGGTGACTGAAACAAAACTCAGCGATAAGGGTTCATACGGAATCGAATCTCAGATTCCTCCGGGCATGCGAGTCGTTTCTGTGCCTGTGAACCTGACAACAAGTCACAGTGGCATGCTTGCACCAGGAAACCGTGTCGACGTCATGTTGACGTATCAGGCTCGAACTGATTCCGGGTCAATGCAGCGAACTCGGACTGTATTGCAGTACATTGAGATCTTTGCAGTCGACAAGCTGATTGACGGAGCTAAGGCCAGCGTTAATGACGGTAGTCGTAACGTCTCTGTCTTGGTAACTCCTGAGCAGGCATCGTTGTTGTTGCTCGCAGGCAAGAAGGGTGATATTCACCTTGCACTGCGATCGAACTCCGATGTCGAGCAGGTTGCAAACGTGGACATCGATGAAAGTCGGTTGGACGGCATCTCGCTCGAAGGAGCAGAGCAAAGTCGTCAGGACATGCTAAACGATCTTTACGGGCTGGGCGAAGAGGGTGAACCTCTTGCTGAGTCTGTCGATCAGCAGTTGGAAGCGGCTGCTGCCGATTCCGTGGCTGGTCAGGTGACGGTTGTCGAACCGGAACAAACTCAGCCCGTCTGGGAGATGACCATCTACTCTGGCGGCGAAGCGACAACGACAGAAGTGATTGACGAGAGTGTTGTGGACGAACCGGTGGCTCCGACTTCGGCA
The DNA here is from genome assembly GCA_045105495.1 of Planctomycetaceae bacterium. Lineage (GTDB taxonomy): Bacteria > Planctomycetota > Planctomycetia > Planctomycetales > Planctomycetaceae > CAYNWT01. Next base: position 22,615 of record JBGCDN010000514.1, on the reverse strand, counting down.
ACAGCACAGAAGAAGGGTTCATTCTGGAAAGGCCTGATTGGATCCTACTTCCGAGGCGCGTAAGTTTAAAATTTGGTCTGTCTCACTTGGTGTGAGCTGACAGTGTTTTTGGTCTGTGCGGAGCACGGACCAAGTTGGGGGGAAATCGGGGTCGGCAGCCCGTTAGGGAAGTCGACTTCGATCCTTCTTCAAAAGCAGGGGGTGCAGGGATGCATCGGGGTAAAACGTTACTGTTTGTTTTGGCTGCTGGCTGTCTCGTCGTTCCAGCGATTGGGACATTAAGGGCTCAGCAGGATATCGAACCGCCTTCTCCCAGCGAGACCGTTTTTCAGGTCCGCGAGGACAGGTCAACCGTCACACTGACGGAGCAGTCTTCGAAAATTATCGAACACTCCGCTCGCATCAAAAGTGTGGACGGTCATGACTCCAAAGTCATTGACGTTAAGGCGATCTCGCCGACTCAGATCCGCGTGCACGCCGAAGCAAGCGGTGTGACAGACATTGTTCTGACGGACGAGTTCGGTAAGCGGTACAAGATCGAAGTCTTCGTGATTGGCGATGTTCGTCACCTGAAGAAGTTGATTCGTCACCTGTATCCTCACTCCGCGATCGACGTTATCGAAGTCAACGGCAGCGTGATTCTAAATGGTTGGATGACCCAGCCTGAAGAGATCAACGAAGTTGTCGCTATCGCCGAGACCTTCTACGACACCGTGTTGAACCACATGAAGGTTGGCGGTGTTCAACAGGTTCTTCTTAAGTGCCAGATACTAGAGGTTCAGCGAACCAAGCTGCGACGGTTCGGTGTGAACTTCCTAATCAACGGGCAGGATGCGAACTTCGCCTCTAACCCCGGAACGATTGCACCAATCACTGGCGGCCCACTTACTGGGTTTTCAGTTGCAGGTATTGGTGAGTCGACTCTGACGTTCGGCCTGTTCAATCAGAATCGAGCGTTCGCCGGATTGGTTCAGGCACTTCGTGATGAGAACATGCTGAAGCTTCAGTCCGTGCCGTCTGTTGTTACAACCAACGGTTCGCCTGCAAGTATTCTGAGCGGTGGTGAAGTTCCAATTGTTGTGCCAGCCGGGTTGGGAACGGTTGCTATTGAGTTCCGAAGTTTCGGAATTCAGTTGGATGCGGTTCCAATCATCCTCGGCAACGGACGCGTTCGCCTGAAGCTGCGACCAGAAGTCAGTGAACGAGACTTCTCAAGTGCTGTAACCGTTGATGGTATCGCTGTCCCTGGCTTCAGTGTGCGACGAGCGGAAACGCAGGTCGAGATGAAGTTTGGTGAGACACTCGCGATCGGTGGATTGATTTCACGAAGAGAAACAGAATCCATCTCGAAGGTACCTCTGTTCGGTGAACTGCCTTGGTTGGGTGCGTTGTTCAGCAAGAAGACCTCCGATTGGTCTGAAAGTGAACTCATTATTCTTGTGACGCCACACTACGCCGCCGGTATGGATGAGGCACCTCCGGGTGGACCAGGGCAATTCTCTGATGCTCCAACCGACAAGGAACTTTACTTCCACAACATGATTGAGATTCCAAAGTACGGCGACGACTGCGAAAACTGTGATGTCAACGGTGTTGGCGGAAACAGTGGTGGTTGCGGATGTGCCAGTTGCTCTGCTGGTGGCGTTCAAGGCGGTATTGGTTGTACGGGGCAAGCTGCTCCAATGCGTGCCACAATGGCCCCGGCTGCTATGGCTCCAAACCAAATGAACTCGTCGATAGGTTCTCCGGGGTCAGTGATTTCGGCTCCAACTTATCAGGCTCCATCTGCACCGGTGGCATCTCCGCCCAGTGTTATCCCAGTCGCTCCAGAACCGCTTGGTGGTTCTCTGAATATGCCAGTTCCACCAGCAGCTGAACAGGCTCTGCCCGGCTTAATCGAGCCCGGTTCGGCTACACCCCGCTAGAACGCAACGCAGCTGATAAGTGGGCCCATACTGAGAGACGGTCATGAAGAATGTAGTCAGATTAGCCACGGTCGATCCGCATGAAGATTCACGCAATGCGTTGAAGAACATGTTGCTTGGGATCGATACCGTTTGGCTGGAAGCTGAGTGCTCAAGGTACGAGTTCTTTCTCGATGTGGTGCAGCAAACTCAGCCCGACATCGCGTTAGTATCGTTAGATGCTGACCCGGAAAAGGGACTGGATCTTGTTGGCGAGATTACCAGTGAATTGCCAACGTGCAGCGTTCTGGTTGTTAGCAGCTCGCAAGAGGGAAGCCTCATTCTTCGCGCGATGCGAAACGGGGCGAAGGAATTCCTGAACCTGCCAATCAAGCTCGAAGACTTCATGTCCGCGATGGACCGTATTCGCGCGACGGGTGGGTCTGGTGGTGGCGAAGGTGATGTTCAGGGCTGCCAGGTGATTTCCATCGCTGGCGTCAGTGGCGGAGTTGGTTGTACCGCTCTGGCAATTAACATGGCATGCCTGCTCGCGCAAAACGAACGGTTTAGTCCGCTCGTGATTGACCTCGACCTGACACTTGGTGACGCCGACGTTTGGCTGGACATCATTCCGGAATACACAATTCAGGACGTTGCTGAGAACATCTCGCGACTCGACTACGCACTTCTAAAACGGTCGCTTACGCGGCACGACTGTGGAGCGTTCTTGCTGCCACGTCCTGTTCATGTCGAACACGCCGCAGGTGTGAGCGCCGAAGAATTGCGCCGCATCGTTGCGCTCTTGAAGGCGACGTTTTCTCACCTGATTATCGACACCAGCAAGAGCTACAACGCTCTGGACATGGCGGCTCTCGAGATCTCTGACCAGGTTCTGCTGGTATCGCAGTTGGACTTGTCCAGTCTGCGAAACCTTGTTCGCCTCATGCAGTATTTCGAGCAATACGATCAGCTTGTCGATAAGACCGAAGTCATCGTGAACCGAATTGGCCTTTCAGACAACGACATCAGTCTGAAGAAGGCATTGGAGACGATTGGCCGCGAAGTCTTCTGGCAGATCCCGAATGACTACGCAACGATGGTCGAGTCTCGAAACAATGGTATCCCGTTGGCTTCTCAGGCTCCGAAAGCGAAGCTGACACAGAGCGTTTCGGATCTCGTGAAGGCGCTCAGTATCTTCGAGGATGGCGGTGCAGAAGAAGTGGAAGCTGCGAAGCCAAAGCCACGCAAGGGACTGTTTAGCTTCCTTGGATAGAGTGAACGCCGAAGACTTCGCGGTTCTTGTCTCACTCAGGTTTCGTAAGAGACTGTTGACCGACTTCCAGCAGAGCTTCCCAATGGTTGAGTCGGCTGAGCTCTAGCTGAAGCGAGTTCGTGCGCCCATTGGATAGCTCAAGCACGCCTTGGCTAATGACTGGTTTGAAGTCGAACTGAGCGGAGCCACTTTGTGCCGTCTCAGCGAACAGGCAATCTCCATTGGAAGCCATTCGCGATGAGTCCAGAAATCGCGCGACTTTGATTTGTCCTATGGCTGCTGAACCGTCTGCGGTGGTAGCTGTGATCGCCCCTTCAGACGAAACCTTAATGTCGGATGCGGTGGCAGGTACCGGCTCGAGACCGGCTAAAGTGTACTCAGTCTGGCCAACGCGAAGAACGAGTTGTCGTTCAGCGTTCATCATGAACCGGCCCGCGCGTGTGAAGTAGCTTCGATCGTCGGCGGTGACCACGAAGAAGCCTTCCTCGATCATCACGTCCAGTGGTCGGTCCGTATGCCGGACTGAACCCTTCGTCATCAGGAACCGGGTTTCAGCGACTTGTACACCTAACGGGGTCGCTGCAAACTCGACGATCTGCGAACGGTGCCCAACGGTCTCCACATTTAGAAGGTTCTTGATGACTGCCGCGCGGGCTTGCTTGATTGCATCGAGAGAGTCGGCCGAATGCACGGCCGCTGGTGGTTCTTCCAGTTTCGGTCGAGTTAGTACTGGCATCAACGCGCCAGTTGAACCGTCGTCGTTTGCTCGCTTTTGCCGTAGCATGAAGCGGACCATCTGTTCTGGAACGTCTTTGAACTCTTCAGCCCAGATTTGAATCTTGTCGTCAGAGGCTCCCGGCATTTCTTCAGAAACGATACGGCGAAGTTCTTTCAGCTTCGTTTCGGCAAGCGGATCTTTGTCAGAAACGATCGGCAGGCGGCCCGGGGAATCATCCTGGAACCCAACAGGTTGAACCGAATGAGCCCGCGCGGATGCCGCAGAAACCTGGGGCGTAATCGAAGTCTTAGGTGGACTTGCCGGCCGAGATTTTAGATTGAACGCGGCGACACCAACTGCACACAGCAGAATCACCACCCATGATCCGTACACAATTCGATTGATCAGCATGAGCAGCGGGTCCGTCCGAGTTCAAGGGCTTCTGGATAGGCACGTTAGTTCATGCTGCAGTATTTTCCAATATCGCGAGAGACACGTCGGTCTGTAGGACGCTCACATCACCGTTTGACGCAAGACAGCGGACCGTTGTTTGCTAAGATTCGTCCCATGTCAGCCTTCCCAAACATGATCCGAGTGCGCCAGAGATTCGAGACAGACTCGATCGAAGACGTTGAGTCGCGTGCGCTGGTGGAATTAGAAGGGCAGAGATTGGCTGAAAAGGTTTCTGCGGGCCAGTCCGTTGCGATCACGGCAGGTAGTCGCGGGATAGCGGGGATCGACCGAATACTGCGGACGATCGTTCGCCACGTCGAGCAGATCGGTGGAGTACCGTTCGTGGTTCCCGCAATGGGTAGCCATGGTGGAGCAACGGTGGAAGGGCAGCTGCAGCTGCTGGCGGATTACGGCATCACTGAGGACGGTGTGGGTTGCCCGATTCGAGCGACCATGGAAACAGTGGTCGTCAGCGAGACACCACAGGGGGTTCCGGTTCACTTCGACAGGTACGCTTACGAAGCCGACCACGTGATTGTTTGTAACCGAGTGAAACCGCACACCGGATTTGTCGGGCCGATTGAATCGGGTCTCCACAAGATGATGCTGATTGGCCTCGGCAATCACAACGGCGCCAAAATCTACCACCAGGCAATCGCTAGCTTAACGTTCGAGGAGATTATCCGAGCTGTTGGGAAGCAGGTGATTGACACTTGTGGAATTCTGGCTGGCGTCGCGATTGTTGAGAACGCAAAAGACGAAACAGGCCACATCGAAGCCATCGCGCCATCCGAGTTCTTCTCACGCGAGAGTGAGTTGTTGAAGCTTTCGAAAAAGTGGCTGCCGAGTCTGCCGTTTGCTGACGTTGACCTGCTAATTGTTGACCGGATAGGGAAGAACATCAGCGGCACGGGGCTCGACACAAACGTTGTGGGGCGAAAGTACTTCGACCACGATTCGACTGACAAAGATGATGTGCAAACCAAACGAATTGTCGTGCGCGGACTGACGGCAGAATCGCACGGGAACGCAACTGGAATTGGTATCGCTGAATTCACGACGCAGGCTTGCGTAGATTCGATTGACCGTGACAAAACGAACGTCAATTCGATTACTGGTAATCATCCTGAAGCCGGCATGATTCCACTTGTCTATCCGACCGACGCCGAAGCGATTAGCGCAGGGCTGGCCACAATTGGAATGGTTCCTGCTGCCGACGCCAGAGTGATTCAGATTGTTGACACTCTTCATCTTTCGGAATGTCTCGTGAGCGAAGCATACGCCGATGAATGCGAATCGGCGGAGCACCTTGAAGTCGTTGAAGCCGGTCGGCCGATGGAGTTCGATTCTGCTGGAAACCTGAAGGACGTATTGGCTTAGAGATGTCGCAGCTGTTTGGAATCGTGAACGTTAATAAGTCGCAGTACGTCAGTTCTCGCGGAGCAGTAAACGCGGTTCAGCGAGTCGTCAAGCCGCTTAAGGTTGGGCACGCGGGAACTCTTGATCCTATGGCGACGGGCGTGCTGTTGGTTTGTGTCGGCAAGGCGACTCGGCTGGTAACCCGCATCCACAATCTTCCCAAGGTCTATCGGGCGACTTTCGTTTTCGCGCCAACCAGCGACACCGACGACGCGATGGGAACCATTGAGCAGACCGGCCAGCCGATTCCTACTCGTGGTGATGTCGAAGCACTCTTGCCCGAGTTCACTGGTGAGATCCAACAAGTTCCGCCCATTTATTCTGCCGTCCACGTCAACGGACAACGCGCCTATGAGATTGCTCGTCGGGGCCATTCAGTGGAGCTAAAGCCTAAGTCGGTCCGTGTCGATCGACTTGAACTCACTGGCGCAGCAGAGGGGAAATTCGAGTTCGAAATCGAATGTGGATCCGGAACCTACATCCGATCGATTGCTCGAGATATGGGCGAACGACTCGGCTGCGGTGGGCTGATGTCGGCATTGGAGCGAACGCGGATCGGTAGCTTTACCGTCGAGGACGGCATCGACGTGGGTGGCGGTCCGATGGACTTTGATAAGCTGTCGCAGGACGATATTGAACAGGCCTTGATCTCACCGCTGGCGGCGTTGCCGCAGGTGGTTCAATATCAGTGCAATGATATCGAAACCACAATGGTCCGCCTGGGCACAGCCCTCAAGACAGTTCCTGCGGGAGTTTCGGCTGACGACGAAGTAGCGATGGTTGGCCCGTCTGGTCAGCTGCTCGCCCTTGCTGCGGTGCAGCGAGGAATGTTGCAGCCACGACTGGTGTTCGACGCCCTTCAGTAGCTTTTCTACTTCGCCTTGGTACCTGATTCGGCCTTCGCAGTCTTCTTGACAGGCTCGTCCGCTTTTGCTGGATCAGCCTTGACGCTTTCGTTATTCAGAGCTTTCAGTGAAGGTCCTGAAACGACCTTTGGAACTTTGAACCCGTCCGCGTCTTCCGTTGCTTCTTCAGGAGCAGCGTCCTGCGTTTCATCTGCGGCTTTTGATTCTGTTGGTGGGCCTGGTGCAGGCTCTTCAACAGGTGCCAGCAACTGAACTTTTAGGCGACCTGATTTCCTGGCTGAAACGGGCTTCGCCGCAAGCTGGCCCGGCTTCGAGTTTTGTGTTCGGTCGATGTAGATCGTCAGGCCATTGATCGCGTGATACAGCGGTGCGCATTTCACGTAGGACTGACGGTTGGACATGATGTCGCGAGCAGTTGCTTCGATGCCGCGTCGAACCCATGACCGGTTCAATTCATTTTGCGGCAGCGAGATCATCAGGAATTCGAGCACGTGTCCGGAGCTCGCGATTCGCTTGTCGAAATCAGCTTCCGTCGCGCGGCCGTCGAAGAACTTGGTTGAGAACTGACCATTCGGTTGTTGTTGCACGCGAGCCAGTTCGATGCACTTGCGGATTTGCTGATCGACCTGCATCCAGATGCCTCGCATCGGCAGTCCATTTTGTAGCCGGATGTTGCGGGCGTGTGCCAGAGCGAACATGGCGTGCGTGCCGCCGCATGGATGCTTCATCATCGGCTTGCTGAGCAAGCGTCGAAGTTGCAGTTGAGCCATGCGATCGACAGACCAGACTTCGCCCTTCTTGTTTTTCCATGTTGAATCTGGTGGCAGATAACGGCTAAGCGACCACAGCGACCAGGAAACCTCTTCCTTGTCGTTAATCTCCATCTTGGCATGATTAATCATGTCACCAATGGTGATGGTTTTGTCGCCGGCCTTCAGCTCGTGATCAACAGGCAATCCCAACATCGACAGGATGGCCAGAGACTGATTCGCGTGTCCTTCGAAAGCGTACGGCTTACTGTAAGGATGAGCGCGGCCACCGTGTTCACTTTCCAGGAACCAGTCTTCGCCTTCGAACTTTGGCCCGTTCGAAATCCATTCCAGTCCGTTGACCTTGCGGCCACGCTTGTTGATTTTGAATTCCTGACGCAAGCCCAGCAGAGCGTGCATGATTTGCCACGGCGTGTGGACGTCGGTAGACAAGGTCCGTCGACGTGACGAATCGATTGCGGCTTGAACCGTATTGGCGAGCGGATCTTTAAACTTGCCAGAGACGGTCGTGACATCAAGTCCCTTCACGCCTTCGATCGACGGTTCTTCTACGTCCGTGCCGAGTTCGTTCGACACCGTCTGAGCCAGGCAGGCTTGTGGAGCCGCACAAATGGCGCAGGTAAGAATTGCGAAGGTGAACACTGAGGAGAGTTTTGGCGTGCGCACATTTTTCATCATCGGAGGTGGGGCTCGTCGATGGAGGTCAGGGAAACTACGTAGTCAGTGCGACAGGGCTGACCTGCCTACTTACTCGATCAAAATCGACCGCCCCTGATTGTTTCTTTCGTGTGTCCGCTTGAGTGTTCGTTCTGTCTGGCGAGCATGTGCAGACTGCACGATCATCAATCCTATCCCGCGCAGATTGCCAGGCAGTAGCTGCGGAAATTGCCGGAGTTGGGGCCGTGACAGCGTTGGACGGCTCTACTTGCGCCGCTGCCAAAACATGCGGTCGTTCGAAAGGAACCCCAACCGCAGAGCGCACTCGACGCAGTATTTTTCGTTCTCTCGCTGAATGAAAATTTCGCCTCGAGAGATGCGGTGATAGAAGTCTTCGCCGGGTTTCTTGGAGTAGCAGTAAGCCTTCTCCGTGTCTTTCTTCAAATGTGCCGACCAGCTTTCGAAGCCGGGGATGTAAAGCCGACGATCGTGTTGTTGCTGTTCGGTATTCATAAGACGTGCTCCGGATCATCCATTATAGTGGCCCCGAGTGCCCGGACGAACTCATCTGCAACTCTGGTCATCTGAATCCTACAATTGACTTGTCAGGAAGTGGTCCGTCCACGCGGAATACACATGGAACAGGTAAACAGGCAGCGAACTTCGATGCGACGAACGGCAGACGCTCCAAGGTACGCGAGTCTTCTCGTGTTCGTCGTCATGGCAATCTGCGCCGCTGTTCTCGTGGATAGTCACCCCGTTTTCGCCGGACCCCAAAACGAACCGTCCAGACGCGATCTGCTGCTGAGCTACAAACGCGCGGTTGATCTTCTCAATTCGGAAGAAAGAAGACGCGGCATTACGGCGATGCAGGCAGTGGTTGTCGCGCTTGATTCGAAAGACGATGTCTTCCTTCCGGCAGAAAACGGTTCTCAGAGAAGTTTGAAGATGGAATGCTTCGAGCAATTGAAGTCCTTGTCGGACGGGGAGCTCGATTTCTACGAACAGCAGTTTGGGCCAGAAGCAAACGCTCAGTTGAAGTTGGCTCGAACCAATGACGATCTCGAAGCGATTGATGCTGTGTCGCGTCAGTATTTCTACACCGAAGCAGGCACCGCGGCTGCACGAGAATTGGCTCTCAGGAAACTCGATCGGGGCGACGCACTCGGTGCCGCTCTGGACTTAAGTCGCTTGCGAACGCTGATAAGAAACTCTGGCAAGTTGGAACCAGCTTTGTCGGTGACATTGGCAACGGCATGGGCGCAGGCGGGCGTTCCAGCTGAGGCCGAACGAGTTCTACGACTTGCCGCGAAGTCGGGTTATACGGAACTGGAAACAACCGAGTCACGGCTCGTTCTTGAACCAGGCAAGGAAGCTGACTGGTTGCCGGCGATGGGGCAGGCCGCAGCATTCGACAACTGGTCAATGCCACTTGGAAACATGCAGCGCACGCGACGAACGGGGCGAGTCGTACCAAGGTGGAAACCGCAGTGGCAGGTAAACGCGCTTGAAACACTGGTCATCGAAACACCGGACGATCAGGCTGCTGCGAAGGCCGGATTCGATTATGTCGCTCGATCAGTCGTACTTAATCGCCGCGAGCGGGAAAGGCTGCGATTGCACGCTGTTCCGGCTTCGACTCCGTTGGTCGTTGGTGACCGAGTGATTTTTCGATCGCCATTGACGGTCAAAGCCATTCGATCGCGAGGCGACGACGACTACGAAGCGGGTGAGTTGGAATGGGAAACATATAAGCCCGACCCATTCATGATGTCTTCGTTTCGAAGCCACGAAGATGGCCAGAACCTCAACGCAATCGAATCGATGTCGAGAGCCTACGCCTATCGAGATCGTACATCCGGTTCCATGACCAGCGACGGCAAGTTCGTCTTTGTGATTGAGGAAACCGATCGGATGATGTCGCAGCAAATGCTTCGCGCGCAGAGGGGGCCGGAATTGCTGGGAGAACCAAACTTTCTGCGGGCCTACGAGTTATCCAGCGGAAGCGTTGCCTGGCAGATCGGCGGTGACGGTGGAATTCGTGTGGCGGGCATGCGAGACGCGGTCTTCCTCGGCCCGCCAATGCCCTTCGGCGAAGATTTACTGGTGATCGCAGCTTCGCGCGATGAGCTTCGTTTGTTGCAGCTACAGGTTCGAAACCCATCCGCAACACGACCAGATATTCGGTTGGTCTGGTCACAGCAGATTAGCCGAGTGAACGCTGAACGTGGGCTGCCGGCGGCCGGGCGTTTGAGTGGGTTGAGCCCCGCCTTTATGGGCGGAGTGTTGATTTGCCCCACAGGCTACGGCGACCTCGTCGCGCTCGATCCTGCTTCGCGATCGTTGTTGTGGCGGTTCGCACCAGAAGAACCCATCTCTCGGCCGGGCCGCGGTTGGACTGACCCGACTCCTCGGATCGTGGATGGGCTAGCAATTTGGACTCCACTGCAGAGCAACTCAGTCCATTGCGTTGACTTGGAAACTGGTGAGCCGCGATGGGTGGCCACGTTCGCAAATGGAGCGTGGACGGCGGTAACGAAACGAGTTGTCGTCTGCGTGGGTGGTGATCGGGTGATGGCGTTTCTGACTTCTACTGGAAAGCCTGCATGGAAAGAACCAGTTCGCATTGGGCAACCGACAGGTCGAGGACTTCTTCATGGCGAGATGATCAGCATTCCCACGTCGGGCGGAACCGTACTGACCCTGGATCTCAACACCGGCAACGTTCTCGCTGAAACAATCAGTCCGGTTCCACTCGGTAACCTTGTGGCCGCCGGGGGAACCATTGTGTCGCAAACGCCAACGGCTTTGGTGTCGTTTGCAGGGTTCGAAGCTATTCAAAGACAAATTGCAGACTCGCTGAAGGCGGACCCGCAAAACGCAGACACGCTGCTCACGCAATCCATCATGTACCTTCAAACCGGTGCCTTAAACCAAGGGTTACAGTCTTTGAAAGCTGCGGCCGATTTGAAATCAAACCCGTTGGCTGCGCGCATGCTTGTGAAAGCTGTCACTGGTCTGAAAGGCGATCTGCTACGGCAGCATATTGGGCTCTTGGATGGTCTGGAAGAACCGGCCCCACCGGTTGCGATGCCGACATCGATTGGCCTAATCGGCCCCGTCCAGGCAGTGGCGTCGTTAGTGTCACCAATGCAGGATTCGGCAACGCTGAAGACTCTGCTTGCACGATTCGATTCGCTGGGTGAACTCAATGCAGTTACCGCAAAGAAGCTCTTTGAGCCATTGTTCGAGCTTGCCGCCCAGTCGAGTGATGACCGGATTGTCGTTTCGAAGGAACGTGTTGTATCAGAAAGACGATATCTCGCCGTTCAGGTGCGTCGCTTGCTGAAGGTGGCTACGGAATCAAACCGCAGCGTTCTGGCTAAGGTGATTGAACGAACGGTGGCCTCAGGGATCGACGCCAGGCGATTCGACGAAGCCCGACAGTTATTGGCATGGTTCCCAAAGCCTGGCAATCGTTTGCGAATGCGACTGGCTTTGTCGCTACGTGACGTTGAGCCCGACCAGTCGATTTCCCTCCTCGAATCGATTCGAGAATCCAGTACAGATCCGCTTCGACTACGAGCGACTCGGTTGTTGATCGAACAAACGACAATGGTTCGTCCAAATCGAGCCAGAATCATCGCCAACGAGCTACGGTTCGAATCGGCAACAAGCGAAACAGCTGCAACGGTGCTCAGTGAATTGGAAGCGAATCCAAAGTACGCCAAAACAGTTTCGCACGAGCGTGCCTGGCCAGTGGTGGATATTAAGGTGCAAAAGACCGATCGCTTCGACTTTCCAGAACGGCAAGGCGTGCAGACTCATGGAATGCCGAGCGACAATTTGTTGCTGTATCGTGAGGGGACGAACCTGCTTGGGTTTGATCGCTGGCATCAAAAAACGATTGATGTGGCCTGCTTCGATGAGGATTGGGTTCCCAGTCGCGACGACGAACTTTACGCGCTGGAAACACCGACTTCGTTGGTTCTCTCAAGCAACGAAGTGGCCGTTTATGATCTTGTTGGCGGCAAATCACAATCGAGACTGTTGTGGCGACAAAAGCTAAAACGCCCCGAGACTGGTCGTCGTTCTTTCTTCCAGATTAGCCATCGCCTGGTTGGTCCTGTGGCTGGCCAGACGTTGCTGATTCGCAGCGGGAATAACTTGCTGGCGAAAGATCTTCGCACCGGAGCCACGCTATGGTCCCGAAGTATGAACGTTCGGTCTCGAACGCTTCATGCTGATGAGCAGACGTTGGCCGTGGTTGGGCAGGGCATGGTCGAGTTCTATTCGATGTTCGACGGTAGCTGGCTGGAATCTCGTTCCAGTAATTTTCAAGCGTCTTTGAATATCGCAGACGTTGGGCGTGGCCGAGTCATGGGCCGCGTTGCCAGGCGTGATGGAGAGTCGCTGGTTGAATTGGTTCGTTCAGACTTTGGAGTACTGGAACCAAGATGGCGCCACGAGTTTGATGCTGAAACGACACTTTCCAATTCCGCCGCTGGTTTCTGCGCTGCAATCGATGGCGATCGGCAGATCCACGTTTTTCGATTGAAGGACGGTAGACGAGTAGCGTCAGTGCAGGGTAACGAAATTCCTGATGTCGATGTCGCCGTGCTGCACACCACAGCAGACGAACTTCTGGTAATTGGCCAGACCCGGCGAGCCGCATTTGCCCGTGGTCAGGTTCAGAGGGGTTTTGTTGTTGCGATTGATCGGGCCTCCGGACAGAAGCTCTGGGAGAAAGTCCTGGGTGCAGAAACGGTTCTCACCGAAGCAGACTTTGATGTTCCATTTCGCGGTGGTGTTCGGCGTTACGAGATTCTCGGGGCAAATCTGCCGGTGTTGGTCCTTGCTGGACGCGTCGGACGTGAAGGCTTTTCTTACCGAGTCTTAGACTGCCGAAGCGGTGATGTGGTCTATGAAGGAACCAACAAAATTCCACTAACGACGGGTCGGGTTCGCGTTCAGCCAGATGACCGAACTCTCCACCTCGAGATCGGCCAGGAAGACTCACTCAAGTTGATGTTTCCGGACGAGTAGACGGTTTCCAGCGTCGCTCTCAAGAACTTGCTGTTTGAGTTGTGAAACGAAGTCTCGAATTCACGACTCCCCCGCCGTAACTCTAACTCTTTGCGCAATCGGTGCGTCTGGACAATTCGCTCACCAGGCCCTGATCGCGCTGAATGTGCTGAACCTTTGGTGCTTGGTTTGCGTTGTCAACAATGTCGTCGTGCCATGAAGCCTCGGGGGCAGCGATGCCGAAAACCCCTTTGCGGATCGTGCGTCATGGATGGCAACGATGCTGCTGTTCCGATTACGCAAAGAGGCGAACAATGGAAGTCTTTTCAGGATTCTCTGACGATCACGTTGCCTTGTTTGGCTGTGCCGTGGCCTTCGTGGCTGCCGGTTTTCTCATGACAGTCAGTTACTACATTGGCAACCGAGGCCAAAACCAACAGGAAACGGCTCGCGAGCAGATTCTCACGACAGCTCGTCAGAACGCAGACAAGATGAAGAAAGCTGCCTAACGGCTACAACCAAACGGGGCTTACAGACCGAACCAGTCGGACTTTTCCACGGCTGGCTGTCCCCGCGAAGCTGTAATCATCTTGCAACCGTCCGAATCGACGCGCACGATAGTGTGGTGCCGGGGGAAGAGTCCCCGGCGGTTCGGAGTGATGCAATGATTCAGACACGATTCGTTTTTGGCCTTGGTCTTCTCACCGTCGGCTACGTGCTCGGCGCGGTTTTCCACCCGGCTCCCAATATGCTCCACGCTCAGGCAGCGAGCCAAACGGGGTTGGAACGAGAAACCTTGGTCAACTTCCAGCTCATGCACCAGAAGATGAGCGAGGTTGTTGCGGAACTTGAAGGCGAAGCAAAGTACACGTCTGGCGTGGATGGCACGAACGCATTCGCTGCCTCTGTCGGCGGTGTTGATGCACTGAAGGACCTCGAAGAAAACCGAGGCGTCGATCCGGAAACATTCGGAGCTCTCTACGCAGGCCGCGCAAGTCCTGAAGTCTTTCCACATCTTGGAACCGACGAGAATGGCCGTGTGACCTACAAGGATAAGGTCGTCCGCATGTACTCACGCGAACGCCTCCGTAAGCTGTATTCGCGACGCGACCAACTTCTCCGAGCAAGGTAGTTCCGCTGCCGCATTAATCTACTAACGCGGCACACAAAAGCAGACACTCTCCCGCTCGCGGGAGAGTCGGGCTCTCCGGCCCGGAGAGGGCGACCGCGCAATCAGTCAGCATCGGTTCCGAGCAAACTTCCGTAAAGCTATTCAACCACGGCCTTCCCATCGACCAACCGGATCACCACATCCGCCAGCTTCGTTGCTTCTTGTTCGCTATGAGTCACATGCAGCGTCGTAACACGCGTCTCTGATCGAACCCGCGCAAGCAGCTGATACATGTCTTCTCGAGTCCCATCGTCGAGAGCGCTGAGCGGTTCGTCGAGGCACAGAATCGCAGGCCGAAAAGCAAGCGCGCGGCCAAGGGCTACGCGTTGCTTCTCACCTCCGCTTAGGCCAATGGGACTTCGCTTCAGCAGGTGTGAGACCCCCAAGAACTCAGCCAGTTCATTGACTCGAGACTTCAGCTTGGATGCCTCCCAGCGCCGCACTCGCAGCGCGAATGCGATGTTGTCGAACACGGTCATGGTTGTGAACAACGCACCGTCTTGTGGGACGTAGCCGATGTTGCGGTCCGCTGGATGAAAACGCGTAACGTCGGTGCCGGAAAGTTCGATGGTACCGCTCTGTGGAGCTCGTAGTCCGGAGATGCATTCCAGAATCGTTGTCTTGCCAGTGCCCGTCTTTCCCATCAGGGCGGCAAACTGACCTTCTGGAACCTCGAACGAAATATCGTTGATGGTGAAGTCACCAGCCGATGCGCAGAGGTTCGAAACGGAAATCATCAGTCGGCGATTCAGAGAAAAACAGCGGCCCACGCGAGGTCAGGAAACGATCGATCGAGATGGGCGACCGAAGACGCGAGCGATTACCAGGACGATAACTGCCGCGGAGACCATCATCAACGAGACAACAACGGCCCCGTCGAGGTTTCCGACACTCAGTTCGAGGAAGACTGTTGTGGAAAGTACTTCCGTCTTCCCTCGCATGGCTCCTGCGAAAATCAGAAGCGGGCCAAACTCACCAAGAGCACGCGCCCACGCCAGCGTTCCAGCGGTCAACATTCCGGAATACGATTGAGGAACCGCCACAGCCCAAAACGCTTGACCTCGAGAGCTTCCAAGAGTCAAAGCAACACTCTCAAGGCGGGCATCAATTTGATCGAATGTTGCTCGCATTACTCGCACGGCAAACGCGGCCGAGACCGTAAACTGAGCGATCACAACTGCTGGAATCTGGTAGACGATGTCTTTGCTGAAATAGCTGAAGGGTGCGAATTGAAAGAGGATCAGCAGACTTAGGCCAACAACCAACGGTGGCAGAACAATGGGGATATCCAGAATCGCATCGATCAAACTTCGACCCGGGAAACTGAAACGTGACAGGAAGTAGCCGATGGGAACCGCGACGAGAACAGAGAGGATCGCCGTGAAGAAGCAGGAAATGAGAGTCAGCTTGATGGAATAGCGGATGTCAGGATCGGCGAGCGCGATTTGAAAACGATCGAAGAGTCCAAGTTCCGTCTTCCCATCGGACGCCGCGATCGTCTTGGCTGACGATGATGAAGGTTTCGCGACATAGGCGACGTCAGCAGCAATCAGGCCAACCAGCAACGCCACATAGGTTCCGACAATGACGGCAAGCCCAACGATAAACGGCGTGTCAGAATGCTGGGCAACCGGCTTCGCATCTGCGGTCATTCGCTACGCTCCGACTCTAGTCGCCAGTTGAAGCCGGCGGCCTCAAACTGCTTCCGCGACGTTGCGATGGCGTCGAACAGTCTTCTCGCCAACTGCTTGTTCTTACTTGAACGCGCGATGCTGAAGGGCTGGATGGCTGTTGATAGATCGGACGCGATGGGAATGACATCAATTTGGTCAGTTACAGCCAGTGTATCTGACTTGTAAGCGAGAACGGCATCCGCGGCACCTTCGGTAACCGCCGGTATCAGCAAAGAAGACGATGTTGTCTGCGTGACAATGTTGACTTTGTCTTCGATCCGTTCAGCCGCAAGAAGCCTGCGCGTTAGGACGCCGATTGTACACTGTTCTGGCTGGCCAACGGCGATTTGCACATCGTCGTTGGTGAGGTCAGACAGCGTTTGAATGTTCTTCGGGTTTCCCTTCGGCACGACAATCACGATGTCAGTGTCAGAAATTACAAGGCCTTCTTCGAACCAATCCTGCACGACACTGAGGTAGTAGATGTCGCAGGCCATGAAGGTATCAGGAAATCCCTGGTCGGTATTCTGATTCTCGATCGTCTTCATGCTGCCAGTCAAACCGCCACACCCGTTGTAGACAACGCTGATATCCGCGCCTTCACGAAGCTTGAACGCATCAATCGCTGGTTCCACCGCTCGCCGGTTCACCGCGCCGCAAAAGAAGGTTAGCTTTGGAACTTCAGCCCAAGGGTCACCCGGGGTTGTCTCGAATCCCTTAGCTTTGAGAACCGCCTGGCCCTTTGATGGAGCCGCAACGTAGCGAGCAAAGTGCAGGGCACGTGGTGGTGTTTCGGACGACGTCATGACGCCTACTGCAATGTCGGCCACACCGGCATCCAGTTCAGGGACGTTGATCGCTTCAAGCTTGTCCTTGTAGTTCGTGATTGTCGCGTCCCAGATAATGGCTGCGTCAACGTGTCCGAGAACAGCATCGTTCGCGACTTCAGGAACGGTTGGTTTGAACACGCCGTCCGTCTGAATTCTGGATTCGAGTTCTTTCCATTGTCCGGATGCCTTTAGCAATCGACGTGTCACTTTCCCGACAGCTGCCTGATCTGGGTTACCCATTGCTGTGACGACGTCGGTTCGAAGCAGGTCTTTCACCGAACTGATGTTTTTCGGATTGCCCTTCTTGATCGCGATGATGGGTCTCTGCCGAGCGACAGGGATGGCTTCTCTAACGATCCCGCGATCAACGGCCATGTTGATGTAGGATTCGTCTGCAGCAATGTAGATGTCACCCGTTCTTGCAATGTCGATCTGGCTTAGCAGTGAGTTCGAACCCGCGTACTGAACGTCGATGTCGATATCAAATTCGCGTTCATACTGATCGATAATGGGCTGCATCGCCGGCCGGATTCCCGCCGCGCAGTAAACGACCAACTTCTTGCCTGCGATCGCGTTTGGGCGTTGCATGTCGAACAGAAACCAGCCAAGAACAGCCAGAACGCCAATCAAGAACGCCAGACCGATCACGGCTGAATTTGTTGAACCTCGTCTCACGTTGCTCTCCACGTTGCTGAGGTCCAAGGTTACCACGAGCCTCTTAGTGACGGAACGTTCGAAGTCTCAAACGAGCGGAGTCCTCAAGATTTGTTCGGAACCTATGCTTCCGCTCGCTGTTCAACTCACCACAGCCACACAATCTTGAGCAGTTACCTGTGGACTATTCGCAACAAACGCGGAACAGGTAGCTGTTGCATAAGCGAACCAGGAGAAGCGGAATGTGTCAGCTTGCGTCAATTGTTATCCCTCTGATCGTGATGGGATCGCCGGTTCAGGAAGAATCGGCTACTGAAAATCGGGTTGTTGTAGGTAGTGAAGTAACCAGCGGTGCCATTAAAGAAACCGAACTTGGTGATGCGTCGAAGGGGCCTCGTGGCGACCAACGCCGCCCACGAGCAGAACATCGCCGCGGCGAAGGGAATCGTGGTCGTCGTGATGCTCGCGGAGGAGATAGAGGCGGTAAAGGTAAACGTCCTGAAGCGGGCAAGAGTGATCGTGGAGATCGAGGGAACTCGCGGCGTGGACGCTCCGAAGGTCGCAACATGCGAGGTCGCCAGTCACATTCACGCGGTCGAAACAATGGCGAATCACGGCGAGGCGGCGGTCCACGAGGTGGCATGAACAGATCTCGCCAACGTGGTGGCTCTATGCGAGGTCGGCGTGGTTCTTCTCGATCTCACGCCCGGTCCGACCGACGCTCTGGCGATAGCAGCAGTGCCGAACTCAGAAAGATTCGAGAGTTGCTTGAAGAGATTCTTGAACGCATGGAGAACGACGATGACCGACGCGATCGCGGTGAGGCACGTAGCAACCGTGGTTGGGGTTCGCCAGGGCGTGGATCAGGACGTGGTGCTGGTGGTGACCGAAGCGAACGAGCTGAAAAGTTTCGTGAAATGATTCAGGAACGCATGCAGCGCGGCGGACGGAGTCGGGGAGGTCGGTTCTCTCGTGGTGATCGAAATCAGGACCAGCACGATGGTGATCATGACGAAAAGCACGACGGCGATCACGAAGAGAGCAAGGCCGACGACGATGGAGTAGATGTTGAGGCGTAGTTAATGAAATTTGAGGGATGGTTTGTTGGATCGACGGCGGGCTGTTTCGGAAACGGAATGGCTCGCCGTTGCTTATTTGGGGTCAAGAATCCGACCTTCCCAGGTTCGTCCTGTCGCCACCTTTTCGAGTGTCCGCTTCGCAGTGCTGCTGATTCGATTGTCTTCGAACTTTTCGAGTGTTCCGTACGGGCCTTTCACTGTCTTGACTTTCGCCAGCAACGCTTTGATGGTGACTTCGGGTAGGTCTTCGTATTCACTTAACAGTTGGGCGGCTTCCCATTGCCCGCAGTACTTTTCGCCGCGTAGACGTACTGTCATAACCTGAACCGCGCGTGCTTTCTGTCCAGAAATCTGTGCGGCAGCATGGGCGGCCGCGACTCTGATTGCTCCGGATGGATCGTTGCGTGATAGCTCTTCAAGCTTTGGTAATCCTGCCTTTGCCTTCATCCGTCCCAGCCATGCGCAGAGGTCTAAGCGTGTTCGGGGATAGGGGTCAGACAGCCCTTCTATCAGCCATGGAATCACTTCGTCGCGGTTCGCGTCCGTCAGGTGAACGCACATTGTCGAATAGCTCATGTGACGCGTGCGGAAATTCGTACTCTTGCGAAACGGTGCCAATGCCACGGCAATCTCTTCGCGAAGTATTTTGCTTTGTCGAAGTAATTGACTGACCAGCAGCCCCCGGAGTTTTTCATCTTCAGTGGTTTTTACGATGCCGATGATCGATTGCACAACGCCTTCGTCAGCCAGTTTGTACGCCAGGGACTTCGCAAGTGGATACTGCCATTGATTAGGAAGATCCTTGCTTTGAAGCATGCCAAGGATGGTTTCAGAGCTGTTTTCTTCTTTCCCAACTTGTGCGGCCTGAACATCGATGTACGAGTATGAGACATTCATTTGCCCGTCAGTATCAAGCGCTTGCTGGATGCGAAGCTTGAGAGAATCTTTGGGAGGAAACTGTGTGACGATCGGCTCGTTTTTTGTCGGAACCACAGCTCGATACGTTCGCTTCCAAGGCGATGGTCTGGACCAGCCGCCACCTCTTCCAAATCCCCGTGGCTGCGGGTTTGCGGCAGCTTGTGGGGTGGGACCGACAAAGGAAATTACGTAGCGTCCCGGGGGCAGGGGGCGAGTCTTGAAGCTCTTGTCTTTCTTGATCACTGACACATCCATCAGTCTTGGGTTGTGGTCGTAAGAACGCTTTTGCTCGCGGACTTGTACGAACATCGAAGTCGGGGTCTCGATGTCCAAGGCGCCCTTCTTCGTCTGCTTTCGGCTAGCCAGGTGCCCGCTTAGCGACCGGTTACCGACAGGCTTCGCAACGACAGAAATCTCGTCTCCGGCGGATACGTTGAATTTCGCGACCTCGACACGGAACGTCTTGGTTTCGGCCGGTTCCGTGTTCAACGTCAGTGTGCGTTCGGCCAGAACGCTGTACTCGCCGGGCAGCAGGTTGTCGAGAATCGTTGGGCCTTCTTCACTTCTTTCGAACGGTCGCTGCGGTGTGGACATGCCGACAACGTATCGCGTGCTCGCCAGCCAAATCTTTTGGCCAAACGACTCGTCTTCCGCCAGCGAACGGTCAAAGGTCAGCGAACAGGTTGCTGGCTTGGGCCAGCGAATCTCGATGGTCTTGGTCTTGTGATCGACATACTGATTCAAAGCGGAATGTTGCCCTCTCCAAACAGCTATGCGTTCACGTGTGTAGTCTCCCTCCACGACGAAGCGGCCGTTATCATCAGTGATGTCGAAGTTCTCATCGTAAGAATGGAACGAGTAACCAATCTCAGCGGAGAACGATACCGCCGTGCCAACAATTGGCTTTCCGTCATGGTCCAGCAGCCGGCCATGGATCGTTCGAGTCGGTTCACCCAGCTTGCGCAACGAACCGCGTGACTTTGGCGTGCTGAGTCCAGAGTTGATGAACTCTCGCAGCCGCTTCATGTCGAAACTGGAACGGCTGGGCTTGGGCTCGAACGCCTGTCCGAAAGCCGACAAAGACAACAGTGGAAGAACGACAAGTATTCGGATCATGGTGACGCAGGCCTCGATAGGATGTCTCTCCACATCTACGAGCTTGCGTTACCACAAGCGAGTCAGCGGAGTCGGTACACTCACGCAACAGCCAACGGGTCGTTGTCTTTCGCTGATTCAACCATCATGTCTGTCGTTCGGGGATCAACTACTCGGCAGGCGTCAGTCAGGCGATCGGAAATCTCCAGCAAATCCAAACGCCACAAACTTCCTTCTGGAAGATGCTGGATGAACTCGTCACAAAGCAAAACGAACCGCAACACATGCCGAAACACGACGCCTTCCTGACGAGCGATCTTTCGTGATGTGATGAGTTTGTTGAAGTCGCCGTTGAAGTTCAGCAATTCTCCTGCAGCCCAAACGGGCATGATGCGGAAGCTTTCGACTGCGGGGAACTCAGCGTGAAACAACCGAACCAACTTGTCCGGGAACATCAGTGGCCACACGCGTTCTTCCGGTGGCAGTTCGTCCCAATCGTCGGGTAGGTCGCCAAGTTCAGTCGGCGATGCAAGCCCGCGAGTCAGCAGTTGCGGGTTGAGGAATTTTGTTGTGAACTGGCTGGAGGGAAGCACATCCGTTTTTGGGATTCGCAGGTTGCGAACCATGCTGCCAGGGAATTCCAGCACACTTTCCAAAGCCATGATGCGTTCAGAAGCGGACGCGTGAGGCAGTGTCTTCAGCAGGAACGTTCCGTAGATTGGGTTCACGCTCTTGAACTGCAGCAGGTCGTTTAACGCTTCGGTTTGGAACGCGGACTGTGGCTCGTACTCGCTGCGCTTTGGTGTGTCGTCAGCAGTAACCAGTCGTGGTGCGGACTTACCTGTTGCCGTAGTTTTGTCGTCTGGCTTTGAGCCGACGGTTACACCTTGAGCTTCGAGCAAAGCCTTGAGCGTGTTCGAAAGCGGAGCGCTTTGAGCAGGCTTGTCCGCCGGCGGTTTTGCTTCCGGGATGTCTTCAGGCTCTGGCGGAACAGTATCATCCGTTGCGGGTTCCTCGTGGACAGATTCCGCGGCTGAATCGTCACTGTCGACACCTAATCCGAACGCATCCGATTCTTCTTCGAGCTTCTCAACTACCGGTTCAGGCTCCGGTGCCGGGGCTCTGTCAAACAGCCCTTCGTCGGCGAGAGCTTGAAGCTGGTTGTAAAAGTCCGCGACAGACGGCGGTTCCTTGTCGCTGTCTTCATCAAAACCTGGCCTCGCCAACGCTCGGTCGATGGCTTCTGGTTCAGGTTCAAGCGTGACAAAGCCGCCCCGTTCCAGCGTGAGCAACATCTTCACCAGCCCCTGCTGTGCGCGGTCGATGGAGTCGTTGTCCATGAGACGCTTGGAGATGGTTCGCCGGACAATCGATACGTCGGGCGAAAGGCTTAGCAGGTATGCCAGCAATCGCCACGGAATCTGGCCCTGGCTTTGCAGGTTGCTGGGTGGAGCTTCGATGAGTTGCGTGAACTGCGGTTCGCTCCAGTACTGTTGGTTCTGTCTCCGCTTGGGGGCTTTCTTGATGAGCTGTTTGCGTTTCTTAATCAGCTGCGGATCTTTGGTGTCTTCCGGAATCTGATCGATTCGCAGTTGGTACCGGGCAATCTTGACGTCGTCTTCATGAGCCAACGCGTAGACATGACCTTCTGTATCGAACTGTGGCCGACCAGCTCGCCCAAACATCTGATGCGCGCTGCTGGCGTTGATTAGCTTTTTGCGCCGCGGTGGCCCTGTTAGCAATGCAGTGAGAAGAACCGATCGCGCGGGTAGGTTCATTCCTGCCGCTAGCGTTTCAGTGCAGACGCACACGCTTAGCAGTTTGCGTTGGAATAGTTCTTCGACGATGCGTTTATATTTCGGCAGTACACCGGCGTGGTGAACTCCAACTCCGCGGAGCAGAATCGTCTTCAGCTTTGGCCCGATGCCCTGTGACCAATCGTGTTGCTTGAGTTCTTCTGCCAGTTGCTTTTGCTGGCCATCCTTCAGTAACGCCTTCCCCTTAAGTTGCTCAGCCACGCGCCAGCATTCTTCGCGGTTGAAGCAGAACAGCAGCATTGGCGTGCGGCGAGTTTCTTCTTCACCGGACGCCATGTGGGTGACCTGGTCGT
>JBGCDN010000513.1:0-9076 GCA_045105495.1 Planctomycetaceae bacterium | reverse complement strand
CAGGAACACCTATCACCTGTCTCGTCGATGAAGGTAAATCCATGAATAGCAGCTTCTTACGGTGGTTTACTGGCGCCGCGCTGACCGTACTTGTCTTTCTGGTTCCAGACGCTGCAAGTGGCGAACTGACTCTCACTTCATTATTTACTGACAATGCCGTCCTGCAACAGGGCATGCCAGTGCCGGTTTGGGGCAAGGCCGATCCCGGCTCAGTGGTAACCGTTGAATTCGCAGAGCAAAACAAAACCGCAGTCGCAGATTCAAACGGTGAC
The DNA here is from genome assembly GCA_045105495.1 of Planctomycetaceae bacterium. Lineage (GTDB taxonomy): Bacteria > Planctomycetota > Planctomycetia > Planctomycetales > Planctomycetaceae > CAYNWT01. The sequence continues at coordinate 8,804 of JBGCDN010000513.1, read as the reverse complement.
TGGCGAGTTGTTCTTGCCCCTTTGAAAGCCAGTTCGCAGCCCCGCGCAATGTCGGTTGTTTCCTCCAGGAGCAACAAGCAACAGACCTTCAACAATCTGCTGGTTGGCGAAGTCTGGATCTGCTCCGGACAATCGAATATGCAGATGGGAGTGAACACTGTTCCGGGCGTCAAAGCGTTGCTTCCCGGCTCCAGGAACATTCGCAGCTTCACGGTTAGACAGACCGTCTCATTCAGGGAAGAAAACAAGTGCTCCGGCCAATGGGTGCAACAACACCCAAACAGCGCCGTGGCGTTCGCGTTTGCTTCGTTTCTCGAACAGAAAGCCGATGTCCCCGTCGGAATCATTCAGTCATGCTGGGGAAGTTCGTCAATCGAAGGATGGATGCCCCGAGACATGACGACGAAGCTGCCGCACTTCAACAAGATCATGCAGGTCTTCGACGCCGACAAAGAAAAGCGAACCAGAATCGAGTCGATCATCAGCAAGCCGAAGTGGGACCGAAGAAGCGACATCTTTCTGCGGACTCAGCCTAACGTCATTTACAACGCGATGATGCACCCGCTTGCACCGATCGCGTGTCGCGGAATCGTGTGGTACCAGGGCGAAGCCAATGGCAACAACATTCCGTCAATGTTGCAGTACGGCAAGACTCTGCCCGCATGGATCGAGCGATATCGGGAAGAGTGGGGACGAGACGACTTGCATTTCCTGCTTGTCATGCTTCCTGGTTACGCCCGAGGCTTGAAAGGCCAAGCTGCGAATCCCAACGCGAAGTCGTGGGCGTGGATGCGACAATCACAGATGAAAGCACTCGATCTGCCACACACCTCTATCGCCAACACGATTGACCTCGGCGACGCAAACAACATTCACCCCAAAGATAAGCTACCGATTGGCAAACGGCTCGCTCTGCTGGCTGCTCGCGACGCAATGGGTATAAAGACCGAAGCACATGGACCGATGATGACTCGCGTCGAAAAGAATGAGAACAAGCTTGTTGTCCACTTCGATCATGCGGCCGGATTGAAAACGATCGACGAGAAACTGCCCACCGGCTTCTGGGTGGCGGACGATTCGAAAAAGTGGGTTGCCGCCGATGCCACCCTGAACGACGAGTGCGTTATTGTGAGTTCGCCAAAACTCGATAAACCGAAGTACGTTCGTTATGCATTCTCAGGCAAGCCAAACGTCAATCTGATCAACGAAGCTGGTTTGCCAGCGTCCCCGTTTCGAACCGACACCTTTCAGCCCTGAACCGCAGCTCCGGTCATCGCTCAAAACGTGCCAAGCTGTTTCACGAGAAGCTCTACCGACTCTTCCTTCAACCAACAAGTGTCAACGGTCATGTTCCAACCAAAACCAGTTCTCCTCGCGGGCTTGTTCGCTATCGGGCTCGGTGCCTTCACGATGAACGCACGTGGCGACGACAAAGCGCCGAATATCGTCTTGATCATGGCTGACGATCTCGGCTGGAAAGACCTGCACTGCTATGGCAATGCGAAGTTGGATACACCCAACATTGACCGACTGGCTAAGCAGGGTCTGTTGTTCACCGATGCCTATTCTGCCGCGGCGGTTTGTACGCCGACACGAGCCGCTTTGATGACAGGCGAAGCACCGGCTCGGCTAAACATTACCAATCATGCAGGCGGGCATCCGCTGAATTTTCGAAAGCCCGGCACGAATCTAGTCACGCCCATTTGGCGACGGCACTTGCCACTGGAACGCGTGACGATTGCCGAACAACTCAAGCAGGCTGGCTATGCGACGGGCTTCGTCGGCAAGTGGCATCTTTCCAATAGTCGTCGATCAATTCCGAATTCACAGGGCAAGCTGCCGTCTGAACCTGCACTGCGAGCCGAACACCAAGGCTTTGATATCAACATTGGCGGATGTCGCTTCGGGGGACCGCCAAGCTATTTCAGTCCGTACAAGATTCCAAATTTGATCGGGAAGAAGGATGGCGAATACCTGCCAGATCGGTGTGCTGATGAGTGCGTCGACTTCATCAAGTCCGCCACGTCTAATAACCGGCCTTTCTTCCTCTGCTGGTGGAACTACTCGGTTCACTACCCATTCCAAGCGCCGCAGGATTTGATCGCCAAGTACGAAAAGCGAAAAGGACCGGGCGTCGAGAACCCAACCTACGCGGCGATGATTGCGGGGATGGATCGATCAATCGGAACGCTTCTGAAGGCAATCGACGATCAGGGATTGGAGAAGGACACCTTGGTCATCTTCACATCCGACAACGGTCCATTCGCGGCGAACGTCAAACCTCTTCGAGCGGAAAAGGGTTACCTGTACGAAGGCGGAATTCGAGTCCCCATGATTGTCCGTTGGCCAGGACGAGTGAAGCCATCCAAGAGAACTGCGACCCCCGTGATAACAATGGACATTCACGCAACGATTCTTGAAGCCGCCAGCCTGAAGCCGGACCCGTCGAATGTTCCAGACGGCGTTTCACTGCTACCGATCCTGACCGGCGATTCGGAACTCAAGCGTGAGTCGATCTACTTTCACTATCCCAACTACGCCTTCCACAAGAAGAACCGACTTGCCAGCGCGATACGGTCTGGGAACTACAAGCTGTTGAGATTCTACGACACCGAATCCGTCGAACTTTACAACTTGAAAAACGACATCAGCGAATCGCATGACCTCGCACGGACGATGCCGGAGAAGGCGAAGCAGCTGCAATCTGAGCTGGAAGCATGGCTTACGACGACGAACGCCAGCATCCCTCAACGTGTTGAATAGTCCAGAATCGCAGAGATAACCACGCGGCGTCCGTTGGACGCTGGTCAAATCAACACATAGGAATCAACTACCCGAATGACCAGAACCATTATGACGAGTACCTCGTCTGCACTTGCTCTCCTTCTTCTACCGATGGTCTGCACAGCAGCGCCCGTGCAAGAAGCAAAGCAGGCCCCTGAGGTTCTCAAGCTCTCGGGTATGTTCAAAGACCACATGGTGTTCCAGCGTGAATGCGACGCTGCAGTCTGGGGCAGGGCGAAGCCGGGATCGGCTGTTGTCATTTCTCCCTCATGGACAGACCAGTCGTTCCGGGCAACTGCAGACAACAACGGAAAATGGCGAACGACCATTAAGACGACAGTCGCCGGTGGCCCACACGAAGTCACAGTTAGAAGTGGTTCCGAGGTCCAGCAGCTTACGGATGTTCTTGTCGGAGAAGTCTGGATTTGTTCTGGTCAATCCAACATGCAATGGAAGCTGCGCGGATTTGGCATCGATCATTTCAAAGAAGATGTTGAGAAGGCGAAGCATCCGCGCATTCGGTTCTGCGATGTTCCACAGGTCATCGCCCTCGAAGGCCAAGACGAAGTGGATGCCCGCTGGACGGTTTGTAATCCACGATCCGCACTGGCCTTCAGTGCGGTCGGATACTTCTTCGGTTCTCGATTGCACAAGGAACTCGATGTCCCGATTGGTCTCATCTCAACCAACTGGGGCGGGTCATCGGCCGAAGCATGGGTTAGCCCCGAGGTTTTGAAGAAGGACTTCCCCGAGTTTGATCCGCAGTATGCGAAAAACAAAAGGCTCGCCGAAGAGTCCGGAACTCTATTCAGTCGTGGCAAAAAGAAACCGCCGAAGGGCCTGAACCAACGCAATCCCAGCGTACTTTACAACTCGATGATTCGCCCGTTGATTCCGTTCTCCTTCCGAGGCGTTGTTTGGTATCAAGGCGAGTCCAACGTTAAGAAGCCAGGTCAGTATCGCACCCTGTTTCCGGTCATGATTCGCGATTGGCGAACCCGCTGGAACCGCGGCAACTTTCCGTTCTACTTCGTTCAGATCGCTCCCTTCTCCTACAAAAGAGAACCGCACAGCGCAGCATTCCTCCGGGAAGCGCAGACCATCGCGCTCTCTGAACCGAAGACCGGCATGGTGGTGACGATGGACATCGGGAACCCCGGCAACATCCATCCCAAGCAGAAAAAGCCCGTGGGCGAACGGCTCGCTCTATTGGCTCTGAAGAATGACTATGGGCGGAAGAACCTTGTCGCTTCTGGCCCCATGTACGCCGGCCACGAGATCGAGAACGGAACCATCCGACTGCGTTTTAGCTCCGTCGGTGCGGGATTGGTGAGCCGCGACGGGGAACCACTTTCGCACTTCACCATCGCGGGCTCTGACCAGAATTTCTTAACAGCCAAAGCCGCAATCGATGGCCAAACCATTGTCGTTAGCAGCGATGAGGTGACAGAACCGGTCTCTGTTCGTTTCGGGTGGGGCAGCGGCGACATGCCCAACCTCTCCAACAAGGATGGACTCCCAGCCTCGTCATTCCGCACAGACGATTGGCCGATGCGGCTACAGCGTCAGAAGAATTAGAGCTTGCTGGCCCGCAGCAACTGCTGCTCTATCCATCAAGTTCGATACGAACATGCCGATGCTGTTTGCCGGTCCGGTCGATCCAGTTCGCGTCCAACGTCGGTCGGTCACCGGTCGTGTCGGCCGTCACCGTAAGAAACATGTTCTTTAGCGGTTCGCCCCACTGCAGATGCGGATGCGGCTCGTTGAGCGACGGGATAACGCGATCGTGCAGCGGGCTGATGATGAACTGGTGCAGGTCGTAGCCGATGCGGTCCTGCATGGGATACTTCAGATGGCGCGAAACATGGATATCGCCGCCGATGAGTACAACGCCGCTGATCTTGTTCTTCCCGATGAAATCGAACAACGCCTCGCGTTCGTGTGAGTACGTGCCCCAGTCATCTTTCTCGCTGTTCTTCTTGTCGTCCCAAATCATTCCGGTTGCGAGTAGCTTAAACGGAGCCGTGGATTGCTTCAGTCCTTGAAGCAACCAGTTCCACTGTTTCCGGCCAAGGCACGTGGGCTTGGTGGAATCGACCGGACTTGGTTCTGTCTGTGAAAAGTATCGCGGATCGATCATGAAGACCTCCACGGGACCGCGGCGAAACTTTGTGTAAACACCATGTTCGCCATCACCAAACTGTTTCTGCGCACGATACTCCGTGAATACCTTTCGAATCACCTCTTTGTTCGAGATCTTTCCATCAGTATCGTTGCCCCCAAAATCATGGTCATCCCATGTCCCCCATACGGGCGTGGACGCTCCCATTTTCGCGAGCGTCGGTATCGACAAGAACTCACGGTGCCGCGCGCGGTTAACTGACAGTTTTCGGTTGTCGATGTACGGTGTGTCCCCAAGCAACATCAACGCATCGATATTGTTCGCGGCAATCTGTGTCCAGACGTCGAAGAACTTCGTGCTCGATGCACACGACCCCATTGCAAGAATCGTTCGAGCCGGCTTGTTGATCGGCGGCGCCGTGCGAATTCGCAGACGATCTCCCTGCACAACCAAGTTGCCTTGATGAGAGATCTCGTAGGTGTATTCACTATCGGGCTGCAGGTCGTTGAATCGCCAAGAAACGCAGAGGTCGTTGTCGATCGATGAGACGGCTTTCGCCGTGCTTTTTTCCTTCGTCGTCGTATTCGTAATAGCAGCAACGTATTCGCCCGATAGAGCAGGGCGATACCAGATCATCGCTGTTTCGTGATCGACATGACCAAGGATTGGACCGACGGACTTGTCTTCCTTGTCACCACTACTCGCGTGTCGCAATGGGCTCGTCAGAAAAGGAACCGCAGCTCCAGCAACCAATACATCGCGGCGCGTTAGCCCGGGCGCTTGGTGTTGCGGCTCTTCAAAATTCGGCATGCCCATCGTGTTCCTAAGTTCTGGTCTCTGCGGCCACGCATGAATTAGGTGGCGGACGACAGTAGCATCGGGCACCCAATGTCCGAGCCAATGAAGTCATCGTTGGTCCAACAGTCGCCCGAGAATATGGAGCGATCCGAGTAGCATGACAAAGAGTCGACTGCGTTTCGAGGAACTGTTCGTTAGCCGCGAGCAGGATACCAACCGGCGGGAACCAAGAAACAGCGAGCAGAAGACGTGACGCGACACGCGTTCGCGACGGGCCGACGCAGAATTCAACAACTACAACCGACTTATCTTGCGATTCTTTGCTCAGACAGTCTGTGTGCTGAATGCACCGACACACCCGGTTTTGCGGCAGCCCTGATTCTCGCCATCTGCTTCACGTAGGTGATGGGATCAATCGAATCGAAATCATCGTCCAGAACTGCATCGATGAGTATCCGGGTAACGGATAGTAGCTGGCCTCGTTCCGGACCTGCGGGTCCGCAATAGCATGAAGACAACGAAATAAGACTAATTAGGCCTTCATAGTTCGCGGCTCGGTGATCACAGCGGTCAAGCTCGTCTGGTTCGCTTGGCGGCGCGAGGTCGAACAATGCCCGGTCTACGACACCGATCAGAGCCGAGTGTTCTGTATCACACGTCGCCTCGATCTGGCCACTATAGGCCACGCATCGGTCAACATGGTTTTGCCAATAGAATTCACACTCGTCACACATGGCCGTGTAATCGAAGTGCCAGGCGAATTCTTGCCACCGCCCACAGATTCTTTCTGCCGCCTCAAATCCCCTTCAACGCTCTGGAAAGTCTGAGACGATTGCAGTGACGTGTGGCCGCAGAAGCAGTCAGAGACGTCGAAGATCAATCCGAAACCGATTCAATCGGCTATCGATTAGCGTTCAGGCTTTCTCGATCCACTCGGTGCTTCTTCCAACCACGTCAGCCAGTCACGACCAACGTTGTCCCAACCAAACTTATCAAAATCCAGCTCACCTTCATCGGTTACGCCAAAGTAGTTGTGTTCGGTTCCGTGATAGGCCTTAAATGTGATGTCCTTCGTTCTGTCCCGGATCGTTTCAATCCGAAACATGTCGTTGAACGGAGCCACTGTGTCTTCGGTGCCGTACGTCACAAGCACGGGTATCCGAACTCTCTTGAGTATTTCGTTCTGAGATTGCGAAAAGGAAAATATCGTGTTGTTGGTGTCCCAGCCGTGTTGCTGTGCTGCCGCAAAAGGAGAACGAACGACGCTCTCCCAGAACTCGAAATGCTTCTCGGTTCGTGCGCCCGCCTTCCCCCTGTCCAATCTTCGCTGCTTCTGAACCATGTCAAGAATCGTCGAGTGGTAAGGTGATCCGCTCGAGTAGATCAAATGAGTGATTCCGGGAACCTTGTCGGCCATGTTGGCAGCGATGTCGCTTCCCTGAGAGTGCCCCGCGACTACGATCTTTTCTGAATCAACCCAGTCCTGGGCCAAGAGGAATTCAACAACCTTGCTGTTCCTCGCGACGTAGTACGGCAGATAATTGTTCTTGACGTATTTGTTCGGCAATCGTCCGGTTACCGGATCGACAAACTCTCCGCGCCGGTTCAAATCAGTCTTGGCTGCCAACAACGGAAGGCCTGGCTTGCCGATGCAAACCAGATGATATTGATCCAGAAAGATGCGCGCATCAAATGGGAACGGCGGATAATGCCCGCCTTGGCCATTGGTCTTTACCAGTGGCTTTGCCATCGAACCACGAATTAAGATCAGGATCGGCTTTCTACGGTCTGCCTCTCCTTCCTTGGATTTGACGAGCATGTCCACAGGCTCGCCTCGATATTCGAGACGGAGTGGTCGGTAGCCCAAGCTTTCAACTGTCTGTTGTGCAAACAGGGGAGCTGCAAGAAGACTCATCCATAGTGCTACTGCAAGAGTTCTGGACATGTATCCCAATCATTAAATCGCAAGACTTTGAACGACTAGTTCAACGAGTTGAGTCCCCATGTCTTACACGGAAACAATCAAAACTGATTGGATATGACCGGAAAGTCTGAGCCCAAAGAGGTGGTAGACAGCTGCAGCCATCGTCAACTGATTGAGAACTGACGACTCGCCCAACCTTCGCACTAACCCCGTGCCAGAAAACACCGATCACTCGTTTACGACCGGGCGTTCCGTCCGTAAACGAACAAACCCGGCGCGGCTCCGATGATTGCACCAATCGCAATCTCAAATCGAAAGAGTTCTTCGCCGCCGATCACAGCTAACCGCAGAGCGACATAAGCCCAGATGCCCAGCATCAGCCCCATCCCGATGGCAAGCCCGGAAGTCGCACCCCATATCGGGCGTGGACTTGCGACTAGGCCAGCGATCAAGCCACCTATACCAGCAATTGCCAACCACGCGGGCCATGGAAGCACATTGAAATCGGGAAAGAACCCTGAAGTGATCAGCCCAGGCACCACAGCGGTCAAAACGCCGATCCAAAGTCCAATCTTCTCTCGTTTCGTCAAAGCCATTTCATTGCGTCCATGTCGTCTAGTACCGAAAATCCGTCGCGGTGGTTCTTCTTCTGCGAAGTCCAAGGTTCAGGAACACATCTCGCTCCGACTTCGACGCGGCGTCCCCGGAAATGAATTTGTTCGCGCCCACTTCTCCACTATCCGTGGGACTCTCTGGCAGCCTTCATTTTCAATTCAAATCGATAGTTGGTGCAGGGCTCAACACTCCGGTTCGTGACGATTGGTGTCCATCGAGTAAGAGCAGGGCCGACAAACATGGAACGGCCTCGCATCGGTGTTGAATGACACGGTGCCGGCTGGCCACTGGAAGACGACCAAGGCACGTTCTTGACTGCGGCCGTCATCGCTCGACCCGCTCCACTCCACAGAAGTTCTCACGACGGTGGATCAGCACAATACTCTAGATCACGGCCTTAAAGATTCTCTTCAAGTGGGAGGCACTAATCCATCGCCTCTGACTGCAGTCGATGCCCTAACTCCGGCAGACCGGACGTTGTTCCATTCGCCCATTGAACCACGCAGCGCGGCTCGGTCCACAAATCTAATCGGTTCCCACTGTTGGCAATGCTCGACCCAG
>JBGCDN010000512.1:0-5271 GCA_045105495.1 Planctomycetaceae bacterium | reverse complement strand
GCGGTTCGAGAACGCTACAGCAACGCAGCTCAAGCCGCCGAAGCAGCACTATGTTGTCCGGTCGATTATGACCGTCAGTACCTTGAAGTAGTGCCAGACGAAATCATCGAACGCGACTATGGTTGTGGCGATCCATCTAAGCATCTCGTCGAAGGCGATACGGTCCTGGATCTGGGTTCTGGTGGCGGCAAGATCTGCTACATCGCCTCACAGGTTGTGGGCTCAACGGGACGGGTCATTGGTGTTGACTGCAACGAAGAGATGCTGGAGCTTGCGACGAAGTACCAGGCCGAAGTGGCTGAGAAAATTGGTTACTCCAACGTCGAGTTCCGGAAAGGACGGATTCAGGACCTAAAATTGAATCTAGGAACCTTCGAGCAATGGCTGACTGAAAACCCGGTTCGAAGTGCCGGCGATTGGATGCAGGCCGATGCACACGCCGCCACCATTCGAGATGCAAGTCCGTTAGTCGAAGACGATTCCGTCACGGCTGTCGTTTCAAACTGTGTCCTGAACCTTGTACGAAACGAAGACCGGAAGCAGCTGTTCGCAGAAATCTTCCGCGTCCTCAAACGCGGTGGCCGGGCCATCATTAGTGACATCGTTTGCGACGAAGATGTTCCAGTCGAGATGCAAAACGACCCGAGACTCTGGAGCGGTTGCCTGAGTGGTGCGTTCCGTGAGGATGCGTTCCTGACCGCATTCGAGGAAGCCGGCTTCTACGGTGTCGAAATCCTTAGCCGACAAGAAGAACCATGGGCGGTGATTGAAGGCATCGAATTCCGCAGCATGACCGTAAGAGCGTACAAAGGCAAAGAAGGCCAGTGTCTCGACCGTAACCATGCAGTCGTCTACCGAGGCCCGTGGAAGACGGTTGTCGATGACGACGGTCAAACACTGCATCGCGGTCAACGCATGGCGGTTTGCGAGAAGAACTTTGGTATCTACACGAAAGGCCCGTACGCCAACTCAATCGTCCCTGTTCCACCCGCCGTTGAAGTGCCGCTCCACGAAGCTGGGCAGTTTGACTGCAATCAAACTTCAACCAGACCCGCCGCGGCAACGAAACAAGGCGGTAGTGTATCTCTTAACGTATTACCGGGCGGCGATTGCTGCGGTGGTTCAACAGACTGCTGCTGACAACTTGCGTCTTCGTGGGTGGCCAAGTCGGCATGAGCCTCTCGAGCGCTCAGACTATGAGCACGAACCGTTCGCTTATGCCGAAAAGGAACCAGCTTCCGCAAACCTTACCAGAGCGTCGCTGGGTGCGAGCCGCGAATTGGTTCGTGCAAGCTGTCGAAGCTCACTCACGATGGCAGGAAGGCCAACGGATTCTGCGTAACGCATGGGTCCGCCCCTGAACGCTGGGAATCCGCCAACGAGAACCATCGCCAGATCGATCGCATCGGCCGAGTCGACGACACGTTCTGCCAGGCACTGTGCCCCCGCGTTGATTATGGGGTAGATCAGTCGAGCAATGGTCACTGTTTCTGATTCTGCGGAAGCAGATGCGTCAGCCTTAATTCGCTCGATAATTGGCAAGACAGACGGATTCAACTGCCCGTCGGCGAGAAACTTCAGCGACGGGTCTTCAGAATCCATGATGGCTCGCCACAGTGGCGATGGAGGCAGATGTTCGGTCAGTTCACGATGCATCCGCTTGGTGATAGCAGAGATGGCTTTAAGCCCAAGGGCGTCAGTGACCTCAAGAGGGCTCTGCATGCCGAAGCCTGTTGCAACGCCAACAACCTCGGTTGGTTCAGCGACTTCGCTCAACAGGTATCCGACCTCGGTGAGGTACGGGACCAAGAGTCGATTCACAAGGAACCCAGGCGAATCTTTAACCATAACAGAATGCCTGCCTAGCCGGCGAGCAATCGCATACGCGGCCCCCAGGGATTCGACGGTTGTTTCTTCCTTCTGCACGATTTCGATCATCGACGTTTGGCTGACCGGAGAAAAGAACCGAAGACCGATTAGCCGTTCCGGCTGAGGCACACCTTCAGACTGCTCCATCAGTAGGAACGAAGCACTTGTCGATGCGATGGTCGATTCCGGATGCACAACGGTGCCGAGCGTCTGGAACAGACCGCGTTCAGTATCAAGGTCATCAATGATCGCTTCAATCACCACAGAGGCATCGCCGAGGTCGTGTACATCAGCCGTTCTTCGGAGGTTGTCGTAGGAAGGCGTCGCGGTTTCAGTATTCGTTTCGCCGATGAAGGCGAGGTTCGTTTTCACTCCAGCCGCCGCGAACAAGCAAGCAATTCCTTCGCCATATTCGCAGTCACCAATCACGCCGACCCGCTTGAGTTCAAACGCCTTTGCAGCCTCTTTGATTTCCTGCGTCGGCGGTTTCTTCGAAGCCTCTTTCAGGAAGAACAGTCGGATCAACTCTTCGGTAACCGGGTCTGGAGCCAGTGTGGCGATGCCATTCGCTTCCAAATCGAACTTCTTCTCTTCGCCTTCTTCCAGGCCAGCTTCAAGCACTTCAATCATCTTCAGCGGAGCAGGGTAGTGGCCACCAGTCGTCTGCCGAACAGTGGCGTCTGCTTCATCCAGTAGTTGCTGGACATCCTTCGGGTTAAAGGCGGCCAGTTGCCGCTTTGTTGGCCCAGACTTGGCGAACCGAATCGCAGCGTCTTCTAACGAGTCTGCGGCAACAACTTCGTCTACGAGCCCCGCGTCCAGAGCGTCCTTTGGAGACAGGTTCCGGCCGGAAAGCAACAGGTCTGTTGCGAGTTCGAACCCAACCAATTCGGGCAACCTTACCGTCGCTCCCCAACCAGGCATGAGCCCGAGATGTACCTCCGGAAGTCCGAGTAACGTCCGACGATCGTCTGTCGCAATCCGAAAGTCACAAGCCATGGCGAACTCAAGCCCGCCGCCAAGTGCAACGCCATGAATGGCCGCGATTGTGATGACATCCAGTTCTTCAATCGCCTGGAACGCTGAGTGGCCATTGCGAGACATCTTAAGCGTCGCGTCAAACGTCGCGTTGGCTCGAATCTCGTAAAGGTCTGCTCCCGCGAGAAAGCTACTCGGCTTCCCGCTAATGAACACTACTGCTTCGATATCAGATCGAGCACCAACAAACGCAGCGACATCACGAAGCTGATTCATTGTCTCGATTGAAAACGAATTGACCGGCTTGCCTTCGCGATCGATCCGCACCTGCAGAATACCATCCTGAGGTTCATCAAACTTCCACATCCAGTCACCCAGCCGTTCAAAGGTCTGCAAAACTCAGGCGGAAGTCTAAGTGCAGCCTGAATACTGGTCAAACTCCATCTTCGACCAGGTGACGTCAGTGGCTAAGTCGGCGGTAGAGTGCGTTTTGACAGAGATTGGATGTATGCAACAACGTCCCCGGTTAAAGACAACCGGGGACGTGCGACCCGCACTACTTTCGTTGTGGCTCGTTTTTGACGCCTTAGACTCCGAAGAACTCGAAACCTTTACTTGGGACTGAACCACCACCGTCTGGCGATAGGAAGAAGGAGTCTGTACCACTTCCCCCATTGAAGCTGAACTTCGGAGCGCCACCGCCGTTGATATCGAGAATATCGTTTCCGCCGCCAAGGTTCACGTTGAGCTTCTTGTTGACGAAGCTGTTGGTAATCTGCACATTGTGCGATCCATTACCGCCCTTGATGGAAGCATTGCCGCCAACACCAATATTCAACACTTCCACGGTATCAGCCAGGACAGTGCCTGCTGAGCCCATATTCAACTTCAGGTTCTTGCCGACTAAAGAATTGGCGATCCCGACAACGTCGCTGCCACTGCCCATATTGATATTCACATTCTTATCGACGGTCAGAGTCGAGATAAAAGCGTCGTTGCCGCCTTTCATCTGTACCTTTAGGTTCCCTCTTGCGAATTGATCTCCTGCGAAGACCGCGACGGGCTGACCATTCCCAACGGTAGTTGGGGCGCCGTTCACGTCAGGTAAGCCGGTAACTCGAATACCTCCCGGTACAGGATCGACTCGCACTGCGTTGTTGAAATTGTCACCCTTAAGGGTCAGGTTTCCACTGGCGCTAAAGGAGACGAGAACATTACCGGCCAGCAAGGCACGATCTTCCAAAGCCTGCACTGGTTCACTGGAGAGTCGGTTTTGCTTTCGGCGGCGAGTGCCCTTGTCCGTAAGTCTGGAAAAGGACGATTTGAGGCGGGACAGCATGGTCTTGGCTCCACAAATGGGGGTGAATTCTCTGAACAAGAGACTCAACGCACCCTGTGTCGGAACCGGACAGACTTTTCGGATTATTCCTTTGAGGCAATTTCAGGCCAATGAACTGCTCACGCGGAACGACTGAGTTTGCGAACCAACCGCCGCTGCCTAAAGTCATTTGGCTGTGGAGTTATGATTCACCGGGAAACCACCCGGGGACGGCATAGACACCAACGCTGATCCAATTCAGCGGTTCCCGCTAAGAATCGTCCGCCGCCGGCGAACAACTATCATCCGAACCCGTTCCATCGAGGAAACAATGACTACTGCGTCGCAAGGCTCTACCGGAAACGTCATCGCCGCTGTCCTATCGTTCTTTCTCCCGGGCCTTGGACAACTCTGTCAGGGGCGACTGCTAACAGCTTTTGTGCATTTCGCTGTGGACGTCCTTCTTTGGCTGGTGATGCTGGGTTGGATCATGCACCTGTGGTCCGCTTTCAGCGCGGCCACGTATTCGAAGCACTAAGCGCAGCAAAAGCAAAACTGTGAGCCGCCTGCCGTAAGGCCGCGGGTGGCCCACTGCGGCCCAGCCGGACCACGGCTTGCCTTCGCAACGCCGCTCAGCATCCGTTCAAGCAAAGTTCTCCGCCACCTTCACCAGGGTTCGAACCATACACCCGGACCCACCGCCATCGATGTGAGCTTTCGGACTATCCGCAAACGACGGACCGGCGATATCGAGATGAACCCAAGGCGTCTCGCCAACAAAGTGTTCCAGGAACTTCGCCGCCGTAATCGCTCCGCCCCATCGCGGGCCGACGTTCTTGATGTCGCTCACGGTGCCATCGAGTAGCTTGTCGTAGAGACCAAACATGGGCAATTGCCAGATGCTCTCTTCAGCATCGTTCGCAGCGGTCACGACTTTGTCGCACCAATCCTGGTTATTCGTGAACGCGCCGGTGACGTCTTCGCCCAAAGCAACCACACAGGCCCCAGTCAGCGTAGCGAGATCGATAATCTGGTCGGCTCCCCGATCGACGGCGTAGCTCAAGACATCCGCGAGAACCAAACGACCTTCGGCATCGGTGTTCAAC
>JBGCDN010000511.1:0-8661 GCA_045105495.1 Planctomycetaceae bacterium | reverse complement strand
TGAATCAGGGCCATGAGAAACAAGCCGACCACAAGAACCGGCGTGAGAAATTCCATCCACTCTGTCGGGTTCGCTGGCAACGTATGCGTGGCAGCGGGCTGTTCGACCACTTCCTGCACACCCTCGCGCAACTGGGTGGTCACAACTTGTTGCTTGGCCGGGAACAAATGCGACAGCAAATACCGCACGCCTTCCACAATAAGCAGCGCGCCACCAAAAGGTAGAGCGATGTATTTTGTGAAGAACCGACCACGATCGGTTCCAAAAGCCAGGGAACTAATCACCTGCAGCCATCGCAGATAAAACTCGCCCCGGTGGTACACACCATCGAGCGTCACATCCAGCCGATCATCGGCTTTCAGCAACCGATCTCCCTTCACGATCTCGCGTGCTGAAGAAACGTCGGGAAGCTTCAGGTTGTTTCGAGAAATACCGTCTCGCAGATAGCCCATCGTCAGGTAGCCACGATCGGCCACGCAATCGAGACTCTGTTCAACAACTTTGTTGAACGCAACTTCTTCGGGCAGGTTGCGTGATTCGAATCCGACCTCGGTCAACGTATCTCGGAGCATCGGACGCAGACGTTGCCGCATCTGGTGTTCAGCAGACGATGCAGCATGACGAATGAGAGTGGAAAGTCGTTCGCGATGCAGGCCCGACAGGTGAATAAACGGTAGTCGGCTCGCCGCAGTGCGAAGATGCTTTGACATCATCACTTCGCTTTGGTTCGGCAACGGCCGTTTGATTGGCCGTTCGCCACGCGAAACCACCCACTTCACCAGATCAACTTTGTACGTAAGCCTTTCGTGGTCGGAGCACACCTTCTGCAAGTCGTACAGCAACTTTCGGTCGTTGTTCCAAAACCCACTGGTTGCATGCGGCAGAATCCCAAGCAGGGCCGCTCGCCAATGAGCAGCATCAACTTCGTCAAAGTTCAGCGCCTCGCGCAATCGTTCGATAAGACGATCTATTTCGGCGACGGCAATCTGCTTGACTGACTCAACTTTGTCTGGCTTCGCACATGTCGTCGCCTGAGCCGCGTAAATGGCAGCTCGTACGTTGTTTCCATTGACTGACGCACGGTCGGCCGAACGAAGCAGGCGTTTGCAACGACGTTCGTTTGGCTTCGTAGCCATTAACTGCAACTTCGGTTCTGCATCAGCGTCTTCGACGTCCGCATCAACAACCCCGGCAGGCTCGGCGGATCCAGCAATGCGTGACTGAGCGAAAAGTATGTCGGCGTTTATCTCAGGCAACGGGTTGGGCAGGTCACGATCGCGGAGCGACGGGAACCACGTTTCGATGGATCGCGGCGCGAAGAACAGAAACTCGAGATAGACAGCAGCGAATTCCTGCCATGCCGCGAGCGACGAATCCGGATCGAGCAGCAGATTCTCGCGATACAGAACGGTCTGAATTTCGTCGAACGTCACCTGCCCAAGATCATCAATCCGGCGGCGAATCTCCGCAGACGAAAGACGACCGTCGCGAACCGACTTTTGAACCGCCCTGTCCACTCTTCCATGGAACAGAAGTCGCCAGGTTCGTAGCCGCAGTTCATCCTCACTAAGCCGTTGTAGCTGTCGTTCAGTCGGTTCCTGAATCAGAATTGCCGTCGGCGGCAACTGCGATGCGCCGTCCAAACCAAGTTCATCAGGATGGACATCACGTCTCAGTTCTTCGTGACTGGCGACGTAAACGCGGCCATGCGGCACACGCATGAAGATACGAGGGTACGCATACTGCTCGCGAATCAACCGCCGAATAACGCGCGGTTCAACCAGGAACGCGGTCGGATCCGCGCGACGCGTTGCGTCCGCGAGTGCGGCGAGTTTTTGCTCAAGAGCCTGCTTGCTTGCCACGAATCGTTGTCCGACCCTGCTATCGCCGGTGGGAGTCTCACAGAGTTGTGAAACCTCAAACCAGTAACCAGAACAGTTTGCAGATAGGTATTCAAACACCGCAAGGAGAGCCCAGCCATACTCTTGGCTTGGGCTTCCCTATAAAGAGAGAGCACCGCAAAGAGCTCTCATCCGTGGCAGCATACGCTACTTTTGCTGAGCAAGGTACTCGACAAGGTCGCGGAGGTCAGACTTCGACAGATGCTTAATCAAATCAGACGGCATTCCAGACAAACCTTTGGCTTGATCATCAATCTCGTCCTTTCGAACAGTGATGGTCGCACCATTTGCATCCATGAGCTTCATCATCTCGTCATCCTGCTCTTTCACGACGCCTGTGTAGGTTTTTCCGCTGTCCATCAACAGGACGACCGTTTCGAAGCCTTTCGCAATCTTTGCGTTTGGGGCCACAATCGATTCCAGCAGATACTCGCGATTGCGTTCCCTTGCGATCTTCGAAAGTTCCGGCCCAACCGCACCGCCGTTGTCGCCGACTTTGTGGCATCGACGACAGGAAGCTGCTGATCGACCGAAGAAGATCGAACGTCCGCGATCTGCGTCTCCACCAGCCAGTGACTCACGGTAGTTGGCTAGTGGATCGTCTTTGCTGCGTGATTCTTCGAACCGCTTGAGCTTCGCTTTGAGCTCCTTTGAATCAAGATCTTGAGCCGCATTCAGAAGCTCCAGGTGAGTTTCCGGGACCGCTGTTCCAGCCAACAACTTGTCGAACTGTGATGCAATCGCCGATTCTGCCTGATCTCCACCCGCTGTAGCGAGAGCTGTAATCGCCGTCTGCTGTTCGCTGGGCTGACCGTCGGACAACGCTGTGACCATGAGCTTGGTCCCACGTTTCGGATCGCGACGCATCAGGATGCTTCGAGCCGCATGGCGAAGTGCAATCGCGTCAGACGTCAACGAAGATTCGAGGGCGGCGTTCAGGTTCGCATCATCCAACGCATCAAGAGCTTTCAAAGCGGAACCACGTGTCTCTGGGGAACCTTTCGCATCCATGACAAAACTGCGAAGCATGGGTGCAACTTCAGTGATGCCGTAGCGGCTGGCCAATTCTACGCCAGCGGTTCGAAGCTTCGGCTCGCTGCTGCCGAGAATTCCGGTCAGCGCGGGTCGAATGGCATTGGCGAGGCCATCCACCTTGCGAGCTTCAAGCGGTCGCCATCGACCGTTCACACGGTCCAGCGGTGGTGGTTCGTTCCACGCGGCAAGAACCGCGACAGCCTCTTCTCGAATTGCCGTTGGGTGCTCGTCCGACGCGGCAACATTTGCGAGCGTCGCAGCATGTTCAACAGAGCCGTTGCGGAACGCCGCGTTCATCGCGCGACGCATGACAGCATCTGGAAGACCGCTTCGAGAAAGCATCGCGGCGAGCTTATCTTGGCTTGAATCGATTTCCTCGTCGTCAATCGCACGTGCGGCTTCGGCGACAACAGACCAATCTGCGTCGTCCAGAAATTCGGCCACCAACGGAGACTTCAGTCGTCTCAAAACCACAACTGCTGCGCGTCGAACCGGGATACTGGATGTCTTCGCCGTCTCAACAAACGAGTCGAGGTCGCTGGCGGCGGCGTGCACCAAACCGACGACTGCAGCGTGCCTTAGAACCGGGTCGTCGTCGTTGTTTCGATTCAGCAGATCCATCAAAGCAGCCACGTCTTTGGATTCGGCAAACTTGCCAAGTCCAATCGCGGCAAAGCTCTGCACGCGCGCACTTTCATCACTTAGCAACTTCGTGAATGCTGACCGAAGTGGAATGCGGAACGCGTTCGGAACTTCTCGCCCGCAGATATCGTTAATCGTCCGAGTCGCCTGCGCGCGGATTTCCGGGTTCTCATCTGTCAGGTGAGCCATGAGGATTGCTGTTGGACCGGTTGGATCTTGCCGCCCCAGTTGACCCAAAGCCCAAATGGCGTGAATCCGGGGCAGTATTTCGCCTTCATTTCTAGCGAGCGTTCCCAACAACTTGGTGTTCTCGGGCTTGGCCAGAGCGAACTGAGCTTCCTGACGAATTCGCTTGTCTGGATTGGACAATAGTTCGACCAATTCCGTAGCCGGTCGATTCGCAAAGCCGGCCTTCATGATGGCCGCAGACGCCGCTGCTGTATCCGCGTTCTTCTGATCCTTGAACCGATAGAGCCGACCTTTGCCTTCGCCTTCCCACCCATTCACCCAGTCAGTGATGTAGATGCCGCCGTCGTATCCAAAGTCAACATCGGTAGCGAGTATCGACCAGATGAACTCGTGCGAATCTGTGAGTTCGAACGATGCTCCCTTCGGTTTGACTGCGAACGAACGAATCCCACTATTGCCTGCGGTACCTCGGAAGTCTGCGAGGAAGAAGTGCCCCTTGTAACGATCGCCCAGCCCAACACCCGGGTAATACGTCAGACCAGATGGCCCGTCAGCAATGTTGATGATCGGCGGCACAATGTAAGCGGGTTGAACAGCAGTCGTTTCGTCGTCTTCGCGGTACGGATACCACATCCGCTCGCGATTCCATGGGCCGCGATCTTCCAGGTACTGGAAGTACATACGCCAGCCAATGTCAGCCCCCTCAACAATGTAAACCCACCGAGCCTTGTCGCCGCTGTCTGAATTGTTGTCGCCGGTGAAGAGATTGCCGTAGTCGTCGAATGCAAGTTCCTGAGGATTTCGAAAGCCAGACGCGAACTCTTCCAGATGAGAACCATCAGGTTCGCACCTAAACACGGCTCCAGTGTCTGGTCGATGCAGCTTCTTGCCTTCGGCCGTCGTGACGTTGTAACCGCGGTCGCCAATGCTGAAGTAAATGCGACCGTCCGGACCAACCGTGAGTCCGTGCATGTCGTGGCCACGGAATGCCACTCGAACACCAAAGCCGTCTGCGAGTGCATCCTTCTGATCAGCGACACCGTCGTTATCTGCGTCTGTCAGTGAGTACAGCTTGGGAATGCAGGTGTAGTAGACCTTACCGTTCCAGTGCAGAACTCCCGCCCCGGTTCCGTCTGCGATGTCGTTAAACCCATCTGCAAACACGGTCGATTTGTCGAAGACACCATCGCCGTCTGAATCTGACAGCAGCCGAATGCGATCGTGTTCAACGGTATAGTCGTCGGCTTTGTCGCTGAGATGCTTACGGAACATACGAACGCGATCTTCGACCGTCTGAGCGGCAAGGTCGTCGTTCAACCATCCCATGTGGAAGCGGTTATCTTCCACGCCCTTTTGCTGCCGGTAGGTTTCACACACAAACACCCGGCCATCTTTGTCGATGTTGAACGCCACAGGATTTGCCAGCAGCGGCTCGGCCGCAGCGACTTCCACTTTCATCCCATCCGGAACGCGAAAGCGAGGAATCGCGAGGCTCGCTTCGTTCGATGCCTCAGCAATGTTCGGTTCGTATTTCTCATCCTGCACGGGCAACAGGGTCGCCAGAAGCGTGATTGTCGAAGCAACCAAAGACAAATAGTTCATCGTGAAGACTATCAACTCGAGAAAACGAAGGACGGAGATCAACGAGGCCAGTACTTGTAAACGCCATGACATTCGTTAGGACTACGGATCACCCGATTCTGGCAACGAAGCACGCCAATCACAACAGTTTTCGTCGGTTCGCTGACTGACTGGCTGTCCCAGCGTATAGTGATTGTTCCTAAAGGAACCAACTATGCGACCTACACGATTATTGCACGTTCTGCTTCTGTTTCTTCTTCCGATTTCTGCTTTCGCAGATGACATCCGACACTCATTTCTTGGTGTAGGCAAAGCGAACAAAGCCGTCATTGTTGGCGAAGACGGCAAGGTCAAATGGAAGGTCGATTATCCCGCTAGTGACGGCTGGGTTCAGCCAAACGGGAACGTACTACTCGCTCTGTACAAAACCAAAGACTTCCCGAACGGTGGTGTTGTCGAAATCGATCGCGACACCAGGAAAATCGTGTTCTCCTACAAGGGCCAACAGAAAGAAGTCAGCACCGTCCAATCGCTTGGCGACGGAAAATATCTGGTCGCGGAACTCGGCCCAAACCCACGCGCGGTGACGATCAATCGGCAGGGTGAGGTTTTGGCAAGCACGCCGCTGCAGTGCCAAAAGAAGAGGGTTCATATGCAGACACGTATGTTGCGGCAGCTGGAGAACGGAAACTATCTGGCCCCACACCTGCTGGACTTTGCCGTGAAGGAATACGAACCAAAGTCCGGCAAAGTGGTTCAAACGTTCGCAACGGACGATCGCGGCCGGGACAAACGCGATTGGCCATTCACCGCCATTCGTCTCGACAACGGCAATACCGTCATTGGCTGTACCAATGGAAATCGAGTGATTGAAGTCGACGCTGATGGAAAGATCGTGTGGAAAGTCGACAACGAAGACCTCGGTGAGAAAATCATCTCAGACGCCTGTGGTGTTCAGCGACTGCCCAACGGTAACACTGTTGTGACCAGTTACTACGCAAAAGGCGACGCAGTGAAGCTGACGGAAGTTACCCGCGACAAGAAGATCGTGTGGCAGTTCAATGGCATGAAAGCCGGGTTCCATCACTTTCAAATTCTGACAACCAACGGCGAACCGCTCAGCAACAATCGCATGAAGTAATGGCCGGGAATCCGTCAATAGAGCCGGATACCGTTTTGCAGCGCCTCGAATCTTAAACCTGCCTGCTGCAAGAGATCGCCGATAGAGCAGTCTTCTCCAACAACGTTGACCACTTTGTTCAGCGTCGCGTCGGCAAGTCCGGACTGATCGATTCGTACAGACGCGAGCGTTGAGATTTCATCGAGGAATGTTCGAACGGTCGCAGTCTGTGACGTTGAATATCGAACCAGCTTGAGCGAGAGCTTTTCGTTAACAATAGCGATCGCAGCCTGTTCGCGGGCTAACCGCTCGGCGGCGGATTTTTCGGCTTCGGTCAACTGCGGAACGGCCGGCGATTCAGCCAAAGCTGGCGCCGGAGGCATGATGTCCGACAAACTGTCTTCTTCCTTGGGAACTGCGGTTGCATTTGCCAAGCCAGCGGATTCGTCGACTGGCGGGGGTGCGTCAACTAGTTCGGTGGTCGGCGTTTCTGCGGTCGGTAGTTCGGGCACGACCTCAGGCTCTTGCGGCTGGTGAGCTTCTTCTACCAGTACATCAGCCTGGTTCGTTTCGTCAGTTGTGCCAGAACTGGAGGAACCGGAAAGCAGGAAGGCCACGAATCCAACGGCCAGAATGCCGACCACCGTCCAAGCGACAACCTGCGGAGTCGAGTTGGGCCCCGTGTTCGCTGGACCAACGACCTGCGATTCGTCGAGTAGTACCTCGCACGAAACCCCGTCGATACGCACATGCAATGATGCATCGCAATCCGGACATTTGAACTGCTGACGATCACGCAACGGACCGCGCATTCGCAGCCTCAGGTTGCAGGCGGGGCACTCGTATTCGTGTAGCTGCATGCCCTGCCTCGTTCGCAATCAATACGCGTTCAGAATCACGCTACTTCGCACTGACGGTTTTTTCGTCGGCTGCGATCGGGTTTTGGTTCAGCAACCGTGTCGCTTCTTTGATCACGAAGTCCGGATCCATGAACGGCTCATAACTAATGTCGTGCCAGAGAATCCGGCGATTACCGTCAAGCAAGAACGTGCCGTGCAGAGGCTGCTGTTCGAAGTCGTCGTACGCTCGGTACTTCTTAAACACTTCCAACGATGGATCGGCAACCAGTGGGAAAGGGAAGCCGCCGTCGTAACTCTTGCTGGACTCTGTCAGGTCTTTCTGACTGTCACTGCTGATAGCCACCAGAGACAAACCCGCCGCTTCAAATTCCTCAACCTTCGGCGCGAAGGCGCCGAGTTGTTCGACACAGTGCAGGCATCCGTGACCAAGATAGAAGATCACAACAGTCGGCTTGCCTTCGTAATCGGAGAGCGAGCGCGGAACAGAATTGGCATCAGGAAGAACCCAACCCTTGGCCTGCGGAGGCTGCCAACGAAATGGCCCCAACGACGCTAGCTCCGGGCGCGAACCGAAGTCTTCAGGAATTTTGTAGTCAACGCGCCATGCGCCTTCGTAGCCAAGCTCTTCGGCGATCGGATCGAGCCGAGCGAACAACGGAAGGTTCTCATCGATTGAACCGGAGATCTTGCGAAGCTTTTCGAACACTTCTTTCGCTTCGTCTTTCTTCTCACACTGCCACAGGGTTTCGACGAGGCTTAGAAGCGGACGAACTTCGTGCTTCTTCTTGTCCACGTTCTTCTTGGCCGTCTTGATGGCATCGTCTTGCTTGTCGGCCAATAGTTCGATTTCAGCACGGAATTCGGCGGGGAAATCCTTACCCTTCTTCAGCAGCTTAAGCGCTTCGGTGTAGTCTTTGTCAGCGAGGGCGATGTGGCCCTTCATTTCATTGATTGCGTTCTTGATATTCGAGATCTGACCAATGAATGCTCGCTCTGCTTTCTTTCGAGCCGACTTGGCTGCCTTTTCCGTTTTCGAATCTGCTTTTGGCTTTTCTTCCTTCGCAGCTTCTTTCAGTTCAGGCTCTGGCTTGGTTTCAGACGACGTTTTGTCGGTCGGTTTCTCCTGATCTGTTTTCTTGTCGGCGTACTTGCCATCTTCACCTTCCTGACAGGTGGGCTCGACGGCAATCTCGGTGGACTCTTGCTTGTCAGCAGATTCTGGTTCAGGCGTCTTTGGGGCCGCTTCTTTTTCCTCTTTCTTAGCGGCTTCTTCCAATACCTTGGCCGCCGCTTCGTCGCCTTTCTTCTTTTGTTCTGCCTGCTTTTCTTTCAA
>JBGCDN010000510.1:0-4566 GCA_045105495.1 Planctomycetaceae bacterium | reverse complement strand
AATCCCAGCGGCCGCGCGGATACCAACGCTTGTTGATCGATGTGCGACTTACTTTGTAGTGGACGGTCGCGTTCGTCACCGGCGAACCGAAGTAGTACTTTGCCTGAACGGTGACTTTCGCCTTTTCGCCCAACGCGACTGAGCGTTCGGGAGCTTTGACAGTCACCTCGTATTCCGGCTTCTTGTACTCTTCGACTCGAAACGAACCACCGCCCACAATCCGCTCGGTACGTAGGCTCAGAGAGTATCTGCCAAGGCTGGTGTCGTCCTTCAGTTTGAACTCGCCTGCGAAGTTGCCAAGTTCGTCGGTGGTGATTTTCTGTTTGACAAGGTCTTTCCCGCGGCCGTCACGTAGTTGGAGCTCGAAGGCAGAATTCGCGAAGCTTTTGCCTGGGCCATCGAACCGTGGATTGCGAACCCAGAACTTGTACTTCACCGTCTGGCCAGGGCGGTACACTGGCCGGTCGGTGACGAGATAGACCTTGTTTTGGTTGTAGACGAAGCTGTTGGAACGCCCGTACCACACGCGGTCGAAGCCCAGCATTGCGAACCCACCGTTCGGTGTGTCTGTGGAAACAAGCCATTGGTAGTCCGCCGGGATGTTTTTCTTATTGCCCGTGGTCAGACCGTCCACGTTGGTCTGTAGGTCGGCTTGCCGGATGTCAATCTTGTACTTCTGCCGTTCAACACGAGTCTGCTTGAAGCCAAAGAAGTTGACCTTCGCATTTGGTAACGGTTTGCCTGTTGTCGCATCGGCGACGAAGAACATGGTTCCTGTCTTGAGTTGCTTTCGAACGATTGCCGCGTCGGTAAGCCAGACGACGATCCGACTTGTATTTCCACCGGGCAGCTGTGCCGTGATGAGATAAGCACCAGCCTTCTGCAAAGGCGTTGAAATTGTTGTGACGTCGTCGAAGTGGTTTCCTGGTGGGTCGATCGCGAGTTTCCACGTCGCAACGGTCTCGCCGGCGTATTGATTTTCGTTGTCTCGAACTAAGCGGTAGCCGATGTTGTTGAGATTGATCTTTTGGTAATCAAGCTGGTTTGGTTTTGACTGCAGATATGCTTTGACGTCTCTCAGCAAATCGCGGATTCGAATGCGTTTGGCAGTCAGTGAAACCTCGTTCGCGTTGCGGAATCGAAAGTCAACCGTCGCGCCTTTGCCTGCTGGATGTACTTGGCCGTTCTCGAACCTTCCCCAGTTTCCAACAATCTGGTTCAACTGGCTCCGTCGACCGACTTGTTCGCCGAATCGTTGCAGTGCGGTCCGGAGTACTGCTGCAGCTTGCGGGTACTGCCGGCGGTTCGAAAAGATGCTGACCAATTGGTCCGTTGCTCGGCTGGCGAATGGACTGTTGCCCTTGGCGACTTGTTTTAGCAGGCTTACGAAGTTTGCTTGCTCGGGGAGTTCCAGTCGTTTCACACCAGTCGCTAGCTTCGCGATGGTTTCATTCTCTGTCAGAGTATTGACGTTCCACGGGCCGTCCTTCGATTTTGAGTCTGTCTGTGAGAACATCCCGCCCAGCGTCTGAACGCCGAACTGCGATTTGAGAAACATCGCGTATTCGTAGTCTCGCTCCGGCGCAAATTGTGGGTTCAGTTCCACCATCTGTAGCATGGCCCAACGCCAGCGTTCACCATCGCTAGTACCCTCTTTCCATGTCGCAGGTATGGAGTGGATGAGCGGTGTTCCATCCTCATTCACAGGTGCTCCCTGAACTGTCCGCCCGAAGCCGCCACGGTAAAAGCGGCTCCCGGATGTGTAGTCAGGGAGGCTTTCAAGATCGGTAAGTGCAACTAGCTGGGCACCCGAACGTGATCGTCGAATCGTGTTTGCAAGGTCACGATAGATTCTTGAGAGCGCGGTGTTGGTGATACTTTGGCCGTTGCCTTGCTTCGGCTTGGCGACATTAATTGCTTCAAGCAACAACTGAATGGCACGAACACGATCGCGGTCTGAGGCGTTCACGTACTTTGCGGGGCCTCGATGCGGACCGCGTTTGAATTCGCCCGCGACGATTACGCCGCCATGATTTGCGTTGAGATACTGCTGGGATGCTTCTCGAAGCAGTTGCCAGTCGGTGGAGTGACGACTGATGGTGTCTTCCAGCAATTTGTCGAACTCACCGATTCTTCCGAGTCGGTTCAAACATTGGATTGCATTCGGAAGATCCTTGTGAGCTTGCTGGTCGGGCAGAGATTCCAAAAGCAATCGCCGGTAGATCTCGTAGGCGTCTTTGAATTCACCGTCCTGCTGTGCCCTGGCAGCGATCGCTCGTTGTTGCTGTTCGCTGGGGTTGGCAGTAACGGCCAACGGAATACAGCTGGCAAGGCATAGAAGTAGGAAGACGCGTAAGTACATGGCGACTCTTTGTCTGAAGTAAAACCTGCAACATGTCCGTGGAACGCTATGTCTTGACCGCAATATCGGCCAGTTCAATTCGACAGGACGGCGCGGGGGTTTGTCAGGGTGATGACATTGGTTGGGTGCTGCTTTGGCAATGTCATCGCTTTGATGGCGGCGTACTGGCTTTGGTTCCGGTAAATCGTGGAACGAAAGCTATTTCACGTGGAACGCAGTTCTTACGCCCCGGTGAACCCACTGTTACAAGGTTCCAAAACTTCAAGAAGCTGCGCCGGATCCGTCGCGCGCGGATTGTTGATTGTTGAATTGGGGATGGCTGGAAGGATCGGAAGCGAGATCTCGGAAATCCTGACAAGAGGTATTTACCTGTGTGCCGCATATCCACTACAGTCGCGCCGCGCAGGTCGTTCTGCGCTCGAAGAAAATACATTGCCCATCAGAAGCAAGGAGGCGGCTGGTGCACCGAGATTGCGTATTACGATTCATTCATGCCAGTGATTTTCGACTTGGTCAGGTCGCTCACGGTATTTCACACGTCGCTCCTGAATTGCGCCAGCAACTGTTGGCGGCTCCATGGCGGTCAGCCGAAGCGTGCTTCGATCAAGCCATTGCTCACAATGTTGATTTCGTTTTACTGAACGGTGATTTGGTTGCCAACGGCGTAGAGCGAAATCGAGCCCTCGCGTTTCTCCTGGATCAGTTTGTCCGATTGGCAGACAACGGGATTCAGGTTTATTGGCGAGTCGATGGCCGGCAACTCGATGCTTGGTACGAGTGTTTCGCGTGGCCGGCGAATGTGCATGTTTTGACAGAGCAGTCTGCCCTCGCGTCGTTTAGTCGAGCTGGAGAACCGCTGGCTGTCATTGCCGGCGGCGAGTTGGAGTTGGCCAGTCGTCAAGAATTTACGATCTCTCTTGAACGGTCAGGGCAGAATTCTCGAATTCACTCAGCCGACTATGTCGCTGATTGTGGAACTGCCAGAAGTGACTCGGTGCATGCAGGCCGAACAGTTCACAGTCCTGGAAGCCCACAAGGCTTGTCGTTCCAAGAAGCGGGACCGCATGGCTGCTCGTTGGTCGAACTCGATCACAACAACAGCGTTTCAATTGGATTCCTGCAGACGAATGCAATCGTGTGGGACGTGCGTCCAACGACGATTCCCGTTCGAGGCGAAGTTGAACGATCGATTCTCGATCAACTGACTAGCTCGAATGACGATTCGACTCACGTTGTACGGTTGGTTCTCGATTCTGCCGACACCGCAACGGCGCTGCGTTTGGAAACAATGAACCTGAAAGCGCTTCGCGACCGTTTGAACGCGGGGCTTTCCGGAAACAGCCGGTGTTTTGTGAGTGATGTGGAATTAGGTGCCGAGATGACCGTTGCAGCGGGGGCAGCAATGTCGCCCGGCTGTGTTCAGGATTTTCGAGAGTTGGTGCTCTCGCGCGGCGAGCCGACTGTTCGGTCGCTTCGTTCGCAGCATCGCCTCGCGACAACAAGTCCGTCAGCGCAGCTCTTAAGTGAGTCCGCACGATTGGGGGCTGAGTTGTTGTCGTAGCTGGGTGGTGAGATTTAGGAATTGGGAAACAAGGAAGTTATCAAATGAAGTTGCGATATTTTGACGTCGAGCGATTCGGTGTTTGGAACAACGCCAGACTGGATGGTCTCGAAAACGGTTTGACTGTGATTTACGGGCCGAACGGTTCTGGCAAGACAACGCTCATGCAGTTTGTGCGTGCTGTGCTTTACGGCCGCCCCGCAGTTGGGAGTGCTCGGTTCCTGCCTTCGGTTCATGCTGGTTCGCAGGGTGGGCGAATCGGTGTGACTCAGCAAGACCGTGAATATGTCGTTAACCGTTTTTGGGAGACAGATCACGGACACGATGAAGCAACCATCACCCGTCCGGATGGAACCATTCACGATACAGTGGCTTTTCGGCAGTTGCTGGGCGAAGTTGATGAGGATGTCTTCAACTATCTCTTTACCGTTGGCTATCGAGAAGCCGAAGACTTCGAACTGATCGTCCGAGAAGCACTGGCTGACACTGGTTCAACTGGGTTGGCAACCGAAGAAGTGGTTCGTGTTGACCAGGCGATCGCCAAAGTCGATCAGTTTGCGGACAGACTCGCCGACCTCGAAAGAGAACGCGTGCGGTTACGTCAGGAAATCAGCCGGCTGATCGCGATGCAGGCAGATCCGCC
>JBGCDN010000509.1:0-8601 GCA_045105495.1 Planctomycetaceae bacterium | reverse complement strand
GCGGTTCCGATCAAAATGGGAACTCATGTCGAGTTCGATTCTGCCAGCACTGCGGAAACGTAAGAAAGGAGGTCGTCTTTCTTAGTCGCTGCCGCTTTGAGTTTGTCGAACGCCCCCGCTTCATGACAGAGGGCCGCGAATGAAAAACCCTGTGGGTCGTTCAAATCCTGAAGGTGTTCTGCTGCAAAGTGAACGGCGTCGTCCAGTTTGTCGATTCGACGGAGCAAGTCGACAAGGACGTAGGCTGTCATCTGCTGGTCCTGTTGATCTTGTTCGTTGGCAAGTCGTTTGCGGAACCAAGCAAGAGACTGATCAGGATTCTGTCCGGCAAGAACACGGAAGTAGTGCAGGTGAGCTTCGTAGAACTGATCGAACGGGGGCTCCGCTGGATATTGCAGCGGCTCGGCAAGGTTCCGTCCGTAGGTTGCTAGTTCGATTGCGAGCGGCAACTCCGTACACGATTCATCCAGCGCTCGGGCGAACCGAACGACGGCGTTCAAATGCGAAACGTCAATGTGGTAGTTGTTGTCTTCAAACAGCCACTCGCGTCCAACCAGAAGTTCTTTCAGTGATTTGTTGTCGTCTTCGGTTGGGATCTTTCGTCGAACATCGGTGAGAACGCTTAGCTTCAAATCGGCGTACAGTGTGGTCACCAACATGGCGGCAACCTGCTTGCGTTCGTCATCCGTCATTGAAGTGAGATGTTGATCGGTCGCAGTAACCGTGTTGCAGGTTCCATGCGTTTTGAGCAGGAGTTCGAGTCCCTTCACCGGATGAGCGCCTTCGTAGAGGCAGACGTTGACTAGCTGTTCTACGTCTTCGAAGTTCTCTGTGTCGACTTCCAAAGCTTCGATAGCTTTGCGGACCGGTTCAGGTTCTCGGATGGTGCGAAAGTAGACCCATGCTTCGCCGATTTTTCCGTCATCAAGCAGCATCTGCCCCACAGTCCGCGCGGCGTCTATGTAGGTTTCTTCAAGTGCCGGTTGATGTTCAGACGGAACGTCCTCGAGGCTTCCTGGCCGAGCCAGAGATAAGCCGAGTTCGTGCTTCTTTCGCATGAGGATCGCATCGAACAGCGCGTGGTAGTTCTTTGTTTGCTTCAGTTGTTCGACAAGCTTTTCGAACGCAGCATTGCTGTCGGTTCCCAGCGAATCAAAGTCAGTGAAGTTGTTCTCAGACATTGTGTATTTCCGGAGAGACGACATCTCTCATGAGATCAGTAGGTGGTCTTGTGGTTGGCGAGAGTCCGACACGCGGACTATTTGTGGCTGCCTCAGCCACCGCCAGAACCACAACCGCCACCAGTGGGCGGGAGTTCGACAAGACCATCTCCGTCGATTGGCTGCACTTCGATAATACCGAAGCCGCCTGCTGCAGCCTGTAACGCTAGCTTGGTGCAGTCAGGCCCGCGTTCGTTGAGCACATAGAAGATGAGTTTCTCGCCATCGAGCGTCCACTCAAGGTCGACCAACTGAAGATCGAGGTTCCACTTTTCAATCCGATCGCACCAAGCGCCGAAATCTTCTTCAACGGCTTTTCGATTGGTCTCTTCGGCTCGCGTATCTGCCGCTGATGCTTTCCGGACGATCGTGGATCGGTCGGAGTCAGGATCTGCGTCGGGAACCTCTTCAAGAAACTCGCCAAGCATTAACCCTCGATGTGTCTCCACGACCACCATGTCGCCACGGACGATGCCAGAATCGTCGGGCAGGTCGAACCGAGCAACTTCGGGAATTCGACCGTAGCGGACCAAGGTTGTTTTTCGCTGTGCTTGCTTAATCAAGGGACTGCCTCCACTCTCTGCTGCCGGGTCCTCAACGCGAGTTCCGGTTTTTGCTTCAGTTTGGCCATACATTAAGCAGTTGCCTACCAGATTGGTAAGAATCAGCGCGATCTCCTCAGGAACGGCTGGAAGGCGTCGGTCTGCGATCAGAAGACGAATTGTTCCTGATCTGACGTTGAAGCCGGCTCCGCTCTTCGCTGATACCAGAACTTCAGCTCGATATGAGCCAACGTTAAGTGGCGGTTAGGAAATGCGGTTCTTAGAATCACGGCAGAACCAATAGATCACAGGACTCGGCGACATTATGTCCAGCAAGCCAACATTGAAGTCAATCACAGAGAAAGTCCATGCTGGCGAACGACTTACGTTCGACGACGGCATGTTTCTGGAGAACGAAGTTGACCTGCTGACGCTTGGCGAGCTGGCGAATGTGGTTCGTGAACGGAAGAACGGCAACTTTGCGTTCTACAACACGAATATCCACCTGAACCCAACCAACGTTTGCGTCTACCGCTGTAAGTTCTGTGCGTTTCGGGCAGACCTCCGGGACGAGAAGGCATACACCTTCACCGATGACATGATCCGCGAACGCGTCGAGGAAGCTCGTCAGTCCGGTGCGACGGAAATCCATGTGGTTGGCGGTCTGCACCACAAGAAGAAGTTCGAATGGTACGTCAACGTTGTGAAAGTCATTCGCGACGCTTGGCCCGAACTTCATATTAAGGCTTGGACGCCGGTTGAGATTCAGTGGTTTAGTTTCATCACGAAGAAGCCCATCCGCTGGGTTCTGGAACAGATGGTCGAAGCCGGACTCGGAAGCATGCCCGGTGGCGGCGCTGAGATCTTCGACGAGGAAGTTCGTCGTCAGATTTGCGAACACAAAGCCGACTCAGATGTTTGGTTCGAAACACATCAGGCAGCACACGACCTTGGACTTCGAACCAATGCGACGATGCTCTATGGACACGTCGAAGGTCCGCAGCACAGGATTGATCATCTTATTCGGCTTCGGGACTTGCAGGATAAGACCGGCGGATTCCAGACCTTCATTCCGCTCGCGTTCCACCCTGAAAATACAGGGATGGACAACATCGAGAAGCCAAGTGGACTGACCGATCTGAAGATGATTGCCATCGGCCGGTTGATGTTGGACAACTTCCAGCACGTCAAAGCGTACTGGATTATGCTTGGCGAAAAGATCGCGCAGGTCGCACTTGGATTCGGTGCGGACGATATCGACGGCACCGTTGTTCACGAGATCATCTACCACGACGCTGGCGCGAAAACGCCTCAGGGTATGACGGTCGACCAGCTACATACCATGATTCGAGAAGCCGGCCGCGAACCGGTCGAACGTGACACGCTCTACCGCAAAGTCATGCGTGACGGAGAGCGATGGAGTATTGGAGCGCCAGTGCTGACTGAAGTCGCGTCTTGACGAACAACAGCTGATACACGGCGGCTTACGCCGACTCGGCTCAATCCTACCGCTGTTAAACTGCCCATGCGCAACTGTCATCCCAAGGAAGCTGCCGGTGCCGATGCACGGAACTTTGCTAGCGGAGGGTTGGGACTTCGATGAGTTCGGGGGCGGGGTCGAAGATCCAGCTGTAGTCGGGGAGGGTGTTCTTGGGGCGACGCGGGACGGTGAAGAGTTCGGCGGCGAGGATTGGCTGGCCGGTCTTTGGGTGAGGACGTGATTTCGAACGGAACTTACGAACGAGCATTGCGATGCGTGGGTCGTTCTTACTTTCGAAAGAGCCAATGGTGACGATCGACTGATGTCGGTCGTGGTAGACATAGGCTTCGAAGTCCTGGTCGTAGCCCAGTGATCTGGCGTTTCGTAGTGCTTCGGTCATACGCCATGCGTTCATGCCAGCGTCGTCGAGGGTTGTGCCGAGTTTGGCGTCCAGCTTGCCTGCTGTCTTTTCGAGTGCGGCTTTGTTGATGTGCATGGTTGACTTGCCGCGGAACGTCTTGACGACCAGTGAATACTTGCCGCGGCATTTCATCAGCGTGTGTTCCATGTCGGAGTTGAGGTTCACCAACAGCGGGTCACGTGTCGCGCTGCTTAGTTCTTTCGCGTTCAGCATGGGGTTTGGCATCAGGAACGCGCGAGCGAATGGGCTGGGGCGGCCGGGAGTTGGTTTGTAGACAGCTCCGGCTCGCGGGTCGGTCAGCAGTGCTTCAATACGCTTGGCGAAGTTCTTCTTAATCCACTTCAGCGTCTTCTGAGCCGTTTGGTTGCTGGAGCTGGAATAGTTGCCCGCACAGACAACGACAGAACCTTGCTGTGCGATGTACGAACGAGCGACCGATTCGCCGGTGGAGCGGCTTGGAAGCTTGACCTGGTCAATCACCTGGCTCTGCTTGAACGTGTAAGCAGGAATCCCAATCTTCCGCAGTGCGAGGACCATCTGGTCTGCAGCCTGTTGGGCACTCAGTCCCTGATCTTCACGCCCCGGTATATCACGCATGGTGGCGACCATGATCATCCAGGGACCGTTTCGTTTGGTCAGCGGGTAACGGCGATTTGGATTGGCGTCGATCTTGCCCTTCGGACCTGCTGCGAATCCAGGCGTTGGGTTACAGGCCATCAAAACGATAGCCACAATCGCAGTTACGACCGCGCGCAGACGAAAGCGAGACATACGGGACCTCGGAATGAAACAGGACGTTTCAAAAGGTGGGCAGGTTGTGAGAGAGAGACTTTTGTGTGGCGAGAAACCACGGAGATGAGATCGGAACCGTATCACCGATTCATCAAATGCGTCCAGACGAAGAACTCACGGATCATCGGCAAATCATGCCGGTGTGGTGTTCAACTCTCGTTAGGTTTCAGGCGGCTAAGCTGATGGCTGCCTCGTCGTCCACGACGCATGAGAATCAGTCCGCCAAGAATCAATATCCCGCCGGGAATCTGCACGCCACCGGGGATTTCGTCCACAATAAATAGGCCACTGGTCAGTGCGACGATTGGAACCAGGTTCTGATAAATCGATGCGTGTGACGGTCCAACTTTGCCAACCCCGTAGTTCCAAAGTGCGTAGGCAAACCCGGTCGAAAACAGGCCGGAATATGCAACCAGCCAAAACGCCAGAGGGTTCGTCCTGATCACTTGGATCGCGTCCAGTGTGGTACTGCCAGCGACGGCGTAATGAGCTGGCAGGGTGACGACCGCGGAAAGGAACGCCAGTCGTGTCGGCGTGATGTATTCGAACAGCGGCTTCGTGAGGATCGAACCGACTGCCCACAAAAGTGACGCGCCAAGAATCAGCAGGTTCCCCATGAGGTACTCGGATCCAAGATTGGTTGTCGACGGACTAAACGCGATCAGTCCCGCCCCGGCGCACGTGACAATGAGTCCTGCCCAGGCGATTGGTGGAAGCCGGTCCATTCCGATGAGCCATGCGATGAGGGCTGTCCACATCGGCGTCGCAGACAGAATGAGAGCTGTGTTGCCGGCCAGCGTTCTGGGGACGCCCAGCACAAAGGTCAGCTGATACACAAAGCCGGTGATAACGGCGACGAGCAGAATTTTCATCCACGGTCGGTTTTCGACGGGCTTACTTTGGCGTTCCATCAGAACAAGTAGGCCGAGTATCGCCGCGGAGAGTGTGAGCCGCAGAGAATTGAAAGCTAGCCGATCAATCAGTTCAACACCGCGTTTGATGACAGGCACATTGATGCCCCACATCACTGCAACAGAGAACAGCGCGAGATCGGCGGTCCACGCTCGTGGGTTCTCCTCTACTGGTTCTGGATCAGACATGTGGGGCTTTCGGAAATCGGAAGCAGCTTATAGGCGGCCCCAGAACGAAATGCGAGATGCCGGTTCCATGGATTCAGCAAGAGAACAAAACGAGCTCGAAAACGAGGGTCCGATAGCGAAAATCGGGCCAATGAGGTCTCGCGGAACGCGAACTCAAGTGACCAATATGTGCCCTCGTTACCAATTCGTTGCGCGAGATGAATTGCTGGATGCACGGTAGTGATTGATACTGCCCATATGTCTCATCACGCAAAGAGTTTGGTTCTTGTTGTTGCACTCTTGGGTGCGATCTGTCTAAACGGACTGATGGCTCAAGAGGTGAAGCAGAACCAATGGCCGCAGTTTCGAGGGCCCTTGGGAACCGGTGAAGCCCCGCAGGCGGATCCGCCAACGGAGTGGAGTGAAGACCGAAATATTCGGTGGAAGATTCCCTTGCCGGGGCTGGGACATTCGACGCCCGTTGTTTGGGGTGAGCAGATTTTCGTGACAACAAGCATTCCGTTCGGTGAAAAGTTTCCGGGGAAGCCTGACACCGATCCGAAGGCGCATGACAACGTGCGAGTCACGCAGAAGCATCGCTTCTTGATGATCGCCATCAATCGCAAAGATGGCTCAATTGCATGGCGGAAGAATCTCAAAGAAAGCACGCCGCACGAAGGTGGCCACTACACCAGCAGTCAGGCATCGGCTTCACCCGTTTGTGACGACCAGCATGTGATCGGCTTCTTTGGTTCTCACGGTCTGTATTGTCTGACGCATGACGGTCAGGTTGTCTGGCAAAAGAATCTGGGGGCGATCCAGTCGAAGCATAACCATGGCGAAGGAGCGTCGCCGGCATTGCTGGGCGATACGCTGGTGGTGAATTGGGACCACGAAGGGCAGTCGTTTGTTGTGGCGTTCGACAAAGCCACTGGGAAGGAGAAGTGGCGTGTTGCTCGAAATGAGATGACATCGTGGTCGTCGCCCATTGCTGTCGATCACAAGGGTTTGAAGATGGCGATTGTTGCGGGCACAAACCGCATTCGAGCCTACGACCTGGACTCGGGTAGCGTGCTGTGGAGTTGCGGTGGTCTTTCTCAAAACGTGTGCGCGACGCCGATCTATTTTGACGGCGTGGTCTATGCCGGCAGTAGCTACGACACGCGAAACTTCATGGCGATTGACATTGATGGAGCACAGGGGGATCTCACCGGTTCCAGCCGAGTTCTCTGGTCTCGTCGGCAACAGCCGCCGTACGTGCCTTCGCCGCTGCTGTATCAAGGAGCCGTTTACTACCACCGGCACTATCAAGGGGTTCTCTCTCGCATCAACGCGAGAACCGGCGCGGAAGAGCCGGGGCCAATTCGGCTTCCCATTATCTCGAATGTTTACGGATCTCCGGTGGCCGCAGCCGGACGGATTTACGTCACCGATCTTCGCGGGACGACGCGTGTGCTCAAAGCAGGAGCGAAGCCAGACTTCATATCTCGGAATCGACTCGACGACAGCTTCAGCGCAACAGCGGTACTTGTCGGGAAAGAGATACTGCTGCGGGGTCGGAAGTACTTGTATTGCATCGCCGAAACGCCGGCGGAGTAGCCCTGTATCGACAGCGAGGACACTATGTCAGCGACGTGGCTTCCAGGAAACGACGGATCAGCTGACTGGCTTCCGGCGTCTCGACTGTCTTCTGCTTGAACTGTTCCATGGGCACACCCGCGATGCTCTCAACGTACTCGGGATAGGCGTCCAAACGTTTCATTAAGTCAGCCCGCTGGAGTTCGGGGTGGAACTGAGTGCAATAGACTGGCGCGTTGGTGAACCGGTATGCGTGTGTCAGGCATCGGTCAGAAGATGCCAGAAGTGTCGTGTTTGGCGGTAATTCCGTGACGGTATCTTCGTGGCCAACCTGAGCGCGGAATGGATCGGGTAGACCAGCGAAAACTGGATCGGCTCTCCCGCTTTCCGTGAGCCTCATTTCCATTGATCCGACCTCCGCATACTCCGGAGCATGAACCACAGTACCGCCCATCGCTCGGGCCATTGCCTGGTGTCCCCAGCATGAAGCGAAGGTCGGTATTCCGGACGCGTGGACGGTTCGCAGAGACTGCAAAGCCTGGTCCAGCCACTCGCCTTCGCCAGCCGCCGAGTACCGACCGCTTCCTCCAATGAAAATGCAGGCAGCGTTTTGGAGAACGTCGTGCGTTACCAGCCCGTTCAGCAAATCGTGGATCCGAATGGCGTCTTGAGCCACACCGGCCGCAGCAGCGAAACATTCGATTTCGTGAAAGCGAATTTCGTCGTCAGGGTCGCGGATCTGAATGAGAAGGAAATCCGACACGCCTGACTTCGCCTTTCTGTTCCGTCACTTGCTCACAGCCAACCGGTTCAAATCGCCACGCGAATGGAGTTGCTTAGAGCGGTTTGTCGTCCGGGAAAAGCATGCTCACACTGGTTCGGTCGTGAATAGATCGAATCGCTTGAGCGAACAATTGAGCCACGGTAATGACCTCTACCTTGTCTGGCAGTGGAGCCATCGGTGTTTCGATGGTGTCTGTGATGAACAGCTTCTTAATCTCGCTGTTTTGAATGCGTTCCGCCGATCCCTTTGCAAGAACACCATGTGTGACGGCAGCGTAGACGTCTTTGGCTCCGCGTTCGTGGAGCACCTTGGCCATGCTGCACAGAGAACCGCCGGTAATCGCGAAGTCGTCAACCATCAGCACGTTGCATCCGTTGACGTCGCCAATGACTTCCAACACCTCCGCCTGCTCACTGTGATCTTCCCGCTGCTTGTTGCCGATGACGACAGGGACGCCTAGCAGGTTCGCGTAGGCCGCAGCAGATTTCGCGAACCCAACGTCCGGACTGCAGACTACCAGGTTCTCAATGTTCATTGCTTGGACGTGATTGCAAATCACAGATCGACCGTACAAATGGTCGACGGGGATTCCGAAGAAGCCCTGAATCTGTGGACTGTGCAGATCCATTGTCAGGACACGGTCGGCTCCAGCAGCTTCAATCGCATCCGCGCAAACACGAGCGCGGATGGAGACGCGCGGTTCGT
>JBGCDN010000508.1:0-3221 GCA_045105495.1 Planctomycetaceae bacterium | reverse complement strand
TTCAGCACGCTCATCAGAAGGGAATCATCCACCGCGACATCAAGCCGTCCAATGTGATGGTCAGCATTCAGGACAACCAGCCGATCGTGAAGGTGATCGACTTCGGTCTGGCCAAAGCGACCGACCAGCGACTCACCGATAAGACGCTGTACACGTCAATCGGCCAGATGGTCGGAACGCCCGCGTACATGAGCCCCGAACAGGCGAACCCAGGCGAGGACGACGTCGATACTCGCACGGACGTTTATTCGCTGGGAGCGCTGCTGTACGAATTGCTGACTGGACTGCGACCAATCGATAACGCTCGACTACAAAATGCGGCGGCGGCCGAAATGGTGCGTATTATTCAGGAGGATGAACCCACAAAACCGTCGTCGCGCATTTCGTCAGCAGAGTCGTTGCCGTCGCTGTCGGCCGTTCGCCGCACGGAGCCTCGCAAGTTGATGTCCATACTTCGCGGTGAGCTGGACTGGGTCGTGATGAAGTGCCTGGAAAAGGACCGAGAGCGGCGTTACGGAACAGCGAACGCGCTGGCAGGCGATGTACGTCGGTACCTCAGCGATGAACCGGTTGAAGCCCGGCCACCTTCCCGAAGTTATCGCTTGTCAAAGTTCCTCAAACGCAATAAAGGAACGGCGACGGCAGCCAGTCTGGTTGTGTTGGCATTGGTCGCGGGCATCGTCGGCACCAGCTACGGACTATTCAAAGCAGAAACGGCTCGAGTCGAGGCTGTCGATGCGTGGAATGCTGAGTCCAGGCGAGCCGATGCGGAACAGGCGGCCAACGAACAAGCCCAGAAACGTCTTGGGCAACTCACGAAGTTCAATGACATTCTGAGTTCCATTTTTGTGTCACTCGACCCGACTGCAGCAGCCAATGAACGCCGACCGCTGCAGGCGATTCTTGTCGACCAGTTGGGCGATGCCGCCGATCAACTCGATGCCGAATCCGTCGGAGACCCGCTAGTGGTGGCCGAAATGCAAACAACGCTCGGCAGCTCACTGCTGGCACTCAGTTCTCCGCTGAAAGCGATCGCACTGTTGGAAAAATCTCGCAGCACGCAGGAACGAATTCTTGGCACTGATGACGTCGACACGGTAACTAGCCTTAACTTTCTTGCAGAGGGGCACATGGACGCGGGGCAACCCGAAATTGCCGTCCCGATGTTCGAGGAAGCAGTGCAGCGACGGATGCGAGCGTTCGGCGACGAACACCCTGAAACCATCATCGCCCGTAACAATCTTGCACTTGGATATCAGGCACAGGGAAAGTTAGAGCTTGCCGTGTCGACTCTGGCGGAATGCGTTGAAAAGTTCCGAGCGACGCTGGGGCCTGAGCACAAGGAAACTCTGTCCAGCATCGGAAATCTGGCTTCCGCATATGAAGAAATCGGCCAGCCGGAGCTTGCCATTCCACTGTTCGAAGAGGCTCTGCGAATTCGCCAGACGACTCTGGGATTAGAGCATCCCGATACCTTGATCAGCATGAACAACGTTGCCTTCGGATACGAAGCGATCGGCGATCTTGACCAGGCGCTGCCAATATACGAAGGCGCATTGCCGCTCATGAAGAAGGTGCTTGGCGTTGAACACACGAGCACGCTGGGTGTGATGGGAAACCTCGGCGACCTCTACCAGGAAGTCGGTGATTTCGACCGCTCACTACCTCTACTGCAACAGGCGTTTGAAGTCTCCAGCAAGGAACTGGGTGACGACCATCCAGACACTGTAAACGCGATGGCAAGCCTGGCATCGATCTATCAGGCGACGGGGAAGGTCAAAGATGCGCTGAAACTGTTCAAGGAGGCAGACCGGCTGCTGACTGAACAGCTCGGAACCGATCATCCCAGAGCGCTGATGGCGACCAACAATCTTGCGATGGCACATCAGGCAAATGGCGAACTTGATGTCGCGTTGCCGCTGCTGGTAACGACGCTTGAGAAACTCAAGGCCGCAGTCGGAGACGACCATCCGTCGACACTTACCTGCATGAGCAACCTTGCTGGAATCTATCAGGACACCGGCAAGATGGAATGGGCCATTCCACTTTATGAAACCTCGCTGGCGAAGCAAAAAGAAACGTTGGGCGACGGACATCCGGATACATTCATGACGATGAATAATCTGGCAACGGCATATTGGGCCACCAAGCGGTTCGACAAATCAGTGCCAGTATTCGAGCAGCTCACGAACAGCATGACTGAGCTTGCAGGGCGCGACCATCCGAACACTCTAATGACGATCACCAATCTGGGCGTGAACCTGAAGGATTCCGGCGACCTCAAGCGAGCCCTTCCACTGCTTGAAGAAGGCTACAACAACGGCAAACCGTACCCGTGGGTTCAGGCTACAGCCGGGCCGCAACTGCTGGACGCCTACGCTCAGGCAGGCCAAAAGACAGACGCAACAAAGCTGGCCGCCGAACTGCTGCAAACCGCGCGACCGCAGGTTCCACCAGACAGCACGCAGCTGACCAGACTACTCGTCCGCTACGGCCAGATGCTGTTGAAAGTTGAAGCATTCGCCGAAGCCGAACCCATCTTGCGAGAGTGCCTGGTCATCCGCGAAAAGTCGCTGCCGGATTCATGGCTGACAGCGAATTCAAAGTCCCTCGTGGGTGCAACGCTGCTCGGGCAGGAAAAGTATGACGAAGCCGAACCCCTGCTGCTGACAGGTTATGAAGAAATGCAGCAACGCAAAGCGACGATGAAGCCTGCAAACAAAGTTCGGCTAATCGAAGCCCTCGAGCGTTTGGTCCAGCTGTACGAAGCAACCGGAAAAACAGAAGACGCTCAAGTTCGCAAAGACGAGTTGAAGGCACTGAAGAGCGACTAGGCTCAACAAGGCATCTAATCTGTCGAGGCAAAGAATCGGCTACTGGCGGTGATGAATCGAAATGCATATGCCCGCTCAGATCAACGCCTGAAAACCGACGGTTTTCCAGAACGGCAAATTTGATCACGAATGTGAACGGCGGCGGAATGGGCGCAATCGGTGACGTTGAGCCAGAGAGCGTCGAAGAGGTGCTGCAAGAGATGTTGGTCACCAACTAAATCGGGCATCGCACGTACGATCATTAGTTGCAGGCAATGGACTCTTTTTGCCGTTGGATGACACCAAAACGCATGCCGTACGATCCCCTGTCCGGCATGCACCGTCTAAATAGTCGTCTCTGACAAAGTGTTTTGAAGCTTGTCTATAGGCCTGGCTGTGCGAAGTCGG
>JBGCDN010000507.1:0-2945 GCA_045105495.1 Planctomycetaceae bacterium | reverse complement strand
CCTGCGCGGTATTGAAGCCTGTGTGGTTCGTGCGAGCTGCATCGGCAAGGAACGTGATATCCGGAACGTTCTCCCGTCGTGCTCGCGTAATAGCAACCTGAGCTCGATTGACCCGCGCGGATGCAGCGGCCAGCAACGGATGACAATTCAGAACTTC
Source organism: Planctomycetaceae bacterium (assembly GCA_045105495.1). GTDB lineage: Bacteria > Planctomycetota > Planctomycetia > Planctomycetales > Planctomycetaceae > CAYNWT01. The sequence goes on along the minus strand of JBGCDN010000507.1, from coordinate 2,788 downwards.
TGCAGTCAGCGATTCAAGTTCGTACTCAACAAACAGATCATCAACGCCCCCAGCTAACACGGCTCGAGGAAGATCTGGATTTCCAACAACAACGGCCAGGCGACGCCATGCTTCAGCGGATTCGTTTATAGCGTTGTCCTTCAGAATCTGCGCTTGTTCGAGTTCAATTTCAGATTGCAGCAGCGTGTTCTCACTAATCTGTTCTGCATCCAATAACTGTTGGCTCGACTTTGCCACCTCACTGGCGATTCGAAACAAATCCGTCACCTGCTCTTCGCGTCGCTGAGCAATGTACGCAACATAGAAGTGGCTCCGCACATCAGTGAGAACCTTCTGTCCGGCAGCGCTGAGTTCTGCTTGCCGGCTGCGAACATCATGACCAGCGATCTCGCGGTCCAAGGCCAGCTTGCCGCCGGTAACGAATCGCTGCTGGATGAACCCGGCCTGACGCCCGGCCGTGTTGAGATTCCCAATATTCACCGCGTGATAGCCAATGACAGGGTTCGGATAGAGCCCCGCTTGAATCTGCTGACCTTCGGCAACCGTCACCCGGGCCGAACCGTGCTGCACGATAGGGCTGTTTTGTAATGCCATGACCTCGAACTGATTGAGCGTAAAGACGTGGCTGCCACGTTCGACTTCAAGAGCCAAGTCTTCGAACGACCCATCAGCTTCAAGAAGCTCTGGCTCAATCAGCGGTTCTGCATCATCGACTGAATCGGATGAGCGATCACGATCTGACTGAGTATCTTCGAGCGACGAGCTCTGAGGTGGCTCGACTGGCTGCCACCCGGCTTCCAGCTGATGTGACGCCAACCGAATCGCTGGTGATTCCACCGCCTTCTTCGGCGAGGTACCTTGCCGGAAGTGCGCTTCGCTTGGTCGCGGCCTACTTGGCGTAGCCGGGCCACTCACAACTCCAGCCATTCGCTGCTGTTGCACACTTCCCGGTTCGCGCGGGGATTTGCAGCCCGCGGTCATCGCGAGAATCAGCAAACCCAGAGTGGCAGTCGCACAACGCATTCATGGACCATCAGCAAGAACGAGACTCCAATGTCTATCGACATTGCCGTCGGTGCTGATTCTGACGGTCGTGCCAAAAGTATCGCGATCCGCGAGACCGTGACGACTGGTCCGGTTAGGCAAAGCTTGCGGGCACCAAAAGGCCGCAGACCGAAGTTATTTCACTGCCCACCAACGCAAATCGCCATCAGCGTGCAGAGCTACGACATCGCCAGACGTCAGGAAATTCACCACGACGGGATCCCCACCAACTGCACTTTCGAGAAGAGACTCTCCAGTCTCGCGGGCCAGAACCCAGACGCGACCACGAACCGGCGAACAGGTCACAAGATGGTCACCGCCGGGGCTGAATCGAACCGATCTCATCTCGCCGGTCCACGTCAACTCTTTTCGCCACGCGATCGCTCGCTGGACTCGGTCAATGAGAACGACCTCACCCCGCCATGTGACAGCCGCAACCCAATTCCCATCAGTCGAAATCTCAACAGCCCCAACGCGTTCTATTGGAACCGTCCAAGCGTCTTGGCCTTCCAGGAACTGAAGCTCTTCGGCAAGAAAGTTCCCGACGCATACCAAGCCATCGCAGTGATCCAAAACGCTGGCTGGACCACTCAACAAAGTTGGTTCGGGCTCGGCCGCACGCAGAGTGATTGGATCCAGCCAAATGAGCTTCTGGTCAGAAACCGCAGCCAAGCGACCGTTGCGAAAAGCGAGGCACTGAATTGGGCTCACATTTTTCGCCCGGGCGGCAACCGTCTGGCCTTTGTCATCGAAACACAGTAGCCCACCCTCTTCATCGAGCACATAACAGCGACCACCCTGCCCGGCGACAATGGAAGCGATCGGTTCTTCAACCTCAATCTCGAATCGCCGCCGCTGACCGGTCGCAGTCCAGCCGGTCACCTGTTGTGTCCCGGCAACCACAAGCGAACCGTCGTCCAACACGGCAAGACCCAAACCGTCATGTCCAACGTCCACCCGTCGCAAGGGCGTCGCTCCACGCCAGCGCAGAGCAGAGACGATGATGGCTGTAACACAAATCGTCAGCAACAGGATGATGGCAAGTCGGACGGACCGTTTTGAAAGCATGCCTCGATGCTACTTCATTTCTAACGCGTGGCGAACGACAAGAAAAATCCCAGGCGTTTGAGGGTGTGTTCGGGCTGGCGTTCACCGGTGTATTTCAAGTCGATGATCGCCCTGCTGGGCAATGACGGCACGAGCGAAAACCTGGTCGCGACCGTGAATAGAAGCCGCACCAGCAGTTGTTGGACCAGTCTTGCGTTCTTCGGGGGACGTTCAGGCTCTTCTTCCACGAGAAATGTCAGTTTTCGAGATTCGTTAGGGCACATACGAACCGCAAAAAATTTGGTGTAAGATTCCTACGACTTAGAAATAGGCCGAAGGCACGGGCGTCATGAATCAAAAGGTAGCTTTTGTCCACATTTGTGGAGGACCAGAGATGGATTGTCCAAGTGAGTCAGAACTGAGTTCATTCGCCATGGGTGACATGTCAAACGAGAAAATCTCGTGTGTCGCTTCCCACTGCGAGCAATGCCCAGATTGCCAAGAATCACTGGAAACGCTTGCCGTCAGTTCTGACACCGTCTTGGAAAGTATTCGACGGGGAATGCCAAACATGCCCTTCATCGCCGAAGAACCGTGCCTCTCTTTACTGGAACGCACGACTCTGGAAGCGGAATCGGCAGTCGGATCGGAAGCAAAGGTCCTGAGTAAGGATGATCAACTCGGTCAGTACCAGGTC